>JBKJOI010000874.1:0-5577 GCA_046595695.1 Haliangiales bacterium
GCCTTCACGGTCCAGCCGTTCGGCAACAGCCTGGTGGTGATGACGCTGACCGGCGCGCAGCTCGACACCCTGCTCGAGCAGCAGTTCGGCGCCACCGTGACGCGGATCCTGCAGGTCTCGGCGGGCTTCTCGTACAGCTACAGCGTCTCGGCGCCGCCGGGCAGCAAGGTCGACGCCGCGAGCATCCAGCTCGACGGTGTGACCGTCGAACCAACGGCCAGCTACCGGGTCGCGGTGAACAGCTTCCTGGCCACCGGCGGCGATGGCTTCGTGGTGCTGAGCCAGGGCACCGGCCGCCTGGGCGGCGCGGTCGACCTGGACGCGTTCGAGGACTACCTGACGGTGCAGAGCCCGCTCGTGCCGCCGGCGCTCGGCCGGATCACGGTCCTTCCGTAGCGCGAGCCGCGGGTCGCGGCGGGGAGCCGATCGTCCGCGCGCCTGGTGCGTCTGACGCATTTGTTTCCGCGCCGCGCCGCGTCGTAGCGTTTGCTTCGCCGGGCACGTGTCCTGTGCTACGAAGCGCTCGTACGGCGCGCGGGAGATAGGAACCACCCATGGTACGGCACCTGATCGGAAGCGTCCTCCTCGCCGCGGCGTTCGTCGCGGCGTGCGGGCCCAGCTCGACCTCGAAGGCTCCGCCGGCGCACGATCCCGCCGGTCTGGCCGCGGCGCTCGACGCCCACAGCGTGGCGCCCGCCCCCGCGCGCGCGCGCGCGCCCTGGCAGAACCCGGGCGGCATGTGGATGCCGCAGCAGCTCGCCGCGCAGGCCGACACGCTGCGCGCGCTCGGCTTCGAGCTCGACCCGGCCAAGCTCGGCGATCCGACCGCGGCGCCGCTCGGCGCCATGGTCAGTCTGGGCGGCTGCTCGGCGACGTTCGTCTCCGCCGACGGGCTCATCGTGACCAACCACCACTGCGTGCAGGGCGCGCTGCAGCACAACTCGACGCCCGCCGACAACCTGATCGAGAACGGCTACCTGGCCCGGACCCGCGAGGCCGAGAAGTTCGTCGGGCCCACCGGCCGCGTCTTCGTGGCGCAGAAGTACACCGACGTGACCGCGAGCATGACCGATGGCCTCGCCGCGATCACGGACGATCGCGCGCGCCACGACGCCCTCGATGCGCGCGAGAAGTCGCTGCTCGTCACCTGCGAGCAGGATCGTCCAGGTATCCGCTGCCGCGTGGCCTCGTTCTTCGAGGGTGCGCAGTGGTTCCTGATCGAGCAGCTCGAGATCCGGGACGTGCGGCTCGTCTACGCGCCCGCGCGCAGCATCGGCAACTTCGGGGGCGAGATCGACAACTGGCGCTGGCCGCGCCACACCGGCGACTTCGCCTTCTACCGCGCGTACGTGGGCCCCGACGGCGCGCCCGCGGATCACGCGGCCGCCAACGTCGTGTTCAAGCCCGCGCACTTCCTGCGCGTCGCCAAGGAGCCGCTCCACGACGGCGATCTGGTCATGGTCGCCGGCTACCCGGGCACGACCAACCGCCTGGCCACCTCGTGGGAGGTGGAAGAGGCCGCCGAGTGGAAGTACCCGCGCCTGATCGCGCTCCACGAGCAGTACCTGGGCGTGCTCGTCGCCGCGGCGGCCGGCGACCCCGAGCTGCAGATCAAGGCGGAGACCAAGCGGCGCGGCCTGAACAACTACCTCACCAAGTACCGCGGCCAGCTCGAGACCATGAGCGGCGGCCTGGTGGTGAAGCGCCTCGAGCAGGATCGCGAGCTACTCACGTGGATCGACGCCGAGCCGGCGCGCGCGGCGCGCTACCGGGCGGCGTTCGAGCAGCTCGGGCTCCTGCACGCCGAGCGGGTGAAGACGCGCGAGGCGGACGTGGCCTTCGACGACCTGCTCGCGAACGCGGCGCTGCTGAACGCGGCGGTCACGATCGTGCGCAACGCCGAGGAGCGCGGCAAGCCCGACGGTGAGCGCAAGCTCGGCTACCAGCAGCGCGACCAGCAGAAGCTCGAGCAGGCGCAGGTCGCGCTCGAGAAGCGCTACGCCCGTGCCCTCGATCGCCCGGTGGTGGAGATGTTCCTGGCGCGCGCGCTGGCGCTGCCACTCGAGCAGCAGCCGGCCTTCCTGGACAGGCTGCTGGGCAAGAAGCGCGACGTCGTCGCGATCAAGGTCGCGCTCGACAAGCTGTATGCGGGCAGCAAGCTCGAGGACGTCAAGCTGCGGGTGGAGCTGCTGCGCAGCGCGACGCCGCGGTCGCTGGCGAAGTCGAAGGACCCGTTCATCCAGCTGGCGCTGGCGGCGCTGCCGCAGATCAAGGCGCGCGAGGCCAAGGCCGAGGCGTGGAAGGGCGCACGCGCGCTGCACGCGCCGCTCTACGTCGGGGCGCTGCGCGAGATGCGCGGCGGGCTGCTCGCGCCCGATGCCAACGGCACGTTGCGCATCACCTACGGCACGGTGCAACCGTCGCCCAAGGGCGGCCGCGCGTTCACGACCGTGTCGGAGCTGGTCGCCAAGGTCACCGGCGAGGATCCGTTCGACGCGCCGCCGGCGCTGCTCGAGGCGGCCAAGGCGCGCAGCTTCGGCGCGTACGCTGCGGCCGAGCTGGGCGAGCTGCCGGTCGACTTCATGAGCGACGTCGACATCACGAACGGCAACTCCGGGTCCTCGACGATCAACGCGCGCGGCGAGCTGGTCGGCCTGGCCTTCGACGGCACCTACGAGTCGGTCGCCTCCGACTGGCTGTACCTGGCGGGCATCACACGGACCATCCACGTCGACATCCGCTACGTCCTCTGGGTCATGGACGCCGTCGACAACGCCGACGCCCTCCTCGCCGAGCTCGGCATCAAGCCCTCCCTCTGACGGGTGACAGGATCTACCCCCTCAACGACGGCGACGCGCTCCACGACGCGCTGCCCGAGCCGCTGCCGCCCGGCGCGCGCGACCCGTGGCCCGCGTTCCTGCGCGCGTTCGGCTGGATCGGGTTGAACTCGTTCGGCGGGCCGGTCGCGCAGCTCGGCGTGATGCAGGAGGAGCTGTGCGAGAAGCGGCGCTGGCTGTCCGGGCCCGCCTTCCTGCAGACCGTCGCGTTCGCCAACCTGCTGCCCGGCCCCGAGGCGCTCGAGGTCGTGATCCACCTGGGCGCGATCCGGCGCGGGCGGCTCGGCGGCATCGTCGCGGGGCTCCTGTTCGTGTGGCCGGGCGTCGCGGCCATGCTCGCGCTCGGCGCGATGTACGTGCACTTCGGGCCGCACCCGCTGGTCGTCGGGCTGCTCGGCGGTGTCCGGCCGGTGGCGGCGGCGCTCATCGCCGCGGCGATGGTGCGGCTGGCCGGGCGATCGATCCGCGGCGTCGCGACGCTGGGGCTGGCCGCCGCCGCGCTGCTGGCGAGCTGGCTGGACGTGCCCTTCCCGCTGGTGCTGGTGGGCTGCGGGCTCGCCGGCGCGCTGCTCGGCCGCCGCGCGACCCACCCGGCGCCACCGACGCTCGGCCTGCGCGCCAGCCTGCTCGGGCTCGGGCTGCTCGCGCTCGCCTGGTCGTTCGCGGCGCCGCACCTGGCGCCCACGCACGCCCCGTCGGCACGCATGGCGGCCTCGGCCGCGGCGCCGCGCGAGCCGGCGTCGCCGGTGGCCGCGGGCTGGATGTGCGTGAAGACCTCGCTGCTCACCTTCGGCGGCGCGTACACCGCGCTGCCCTACCTGCGCGAGCAGGCGGTCGAGCGCCACCGCTGGCTCTCCGACGCGCAGATCGTCGACGCGCTGGCGCTCGGCGAGACCACGCCGGGGCCGCTCATCGCGGTCGCGGTGTTCGTCGCCTACGTGGCCGCCGGGCCCGCGGGCGGCCTGCTCGGCGCGCTCGGGCTGTTCGCGCCGACGTTCGTGCTGGTGCTCGTGATCATGCCGTTCGCGGGTCGCGTCTCGCGCTGGCCGCGCCTGACCGGCGTGCTCGCGGGCGTCGCCGCCGGCACGATCGGGCTCATCGCGGCGCTGTCCACGCGCGTGCTGCCGGCGATCGTGAGCGGCTGGTTCGAGGCGCTGCTGGCGCTGCTCGCGTTCGTCCTGGTGGCGCGCTTCAAGCTGGGGGCGCTGTGGGTGGTCGCCGGTGGCGCGCTGCTTGGACTCGGGCGCGCCCTGTTTCTGGCCGTATGGACGGCGACTACCTGACGCCCGCCCGAAGGCCGCGTCGTGACTGCAGTCGCTTGACTCCTGCCGGCGTTCATTCGACCTTCCGCCGGTGACCGCCACCAAGCTTCGCATCGCCGTCATTGGCTACGGTTACTGGGGCCCCAATCTGGTCCGCAACTTCACGACCTGCGCGGCGACCCAGGTCGTTGCGGTCGTCGATCGTGACGAGAGCCGGCGCGCCGCCGCGCAGAATCTCTATCCCTGGTTGAACGTGCACGCCGACGCGGCCGCGGTGCTCGCCGAGCCGGCCATCGACGCGGTCGCGATCGCCACGCCCATGGGTGCGCACCACGCGCTCGCGCGCGCCGCGCTCGAGGCCGGCAAGCACGTGCTCATCGAGAAGCCGCTCGCCGGCTCGGTCGCGCACTGCCAGGACCTGGTCGCGCTGGCCAAGGCGCGCGGCCGCATCCTGATGGTCGACCACACCTTCGTGTTCACCGGCGCGGTGCGCAAGATCAAGGAGTACATCGACGGCGGCATGCTCGGCCGCGTCCTGTACTTCGACTCGGTGCGCATCAACCTGGGCCTGTTCCAGCCCGACTCCAACGTGATCTGGGACCTGGCGCCGCACGACCTGTCGATCCTGGACCACGTGCTCGGCCGCACGCCGCGCTGGGTCTCGGCGCTGGGCGCGCGTCACTACGGCGCGAACGAGAACCTCGCCTACATGACCGTCGGCTTCGACGACGAGCTCCTGGCCCACTTCCACTTCAACTGGGTCGCGCCGGTGAAGGTGCGCCGCATCATGATCGGCGGCACGCAGCGCATGCTGGTCTACGACGACACCGAGCCGAGCGAGAAGATCCGCCTCTACGACGCCGGTGTGACCGTGCAGCAGCCGCCCTCGCCGGCGACGCTCGACCGCGAGGGCGCGTACAACCTGCTCGTGCAGTACCGCACCGGCGACGTGCTCGCGCCCAAGCTCGACGGCACCGAGGCGCTGCGCCGCGTGGTCGAGACCTTCGCGCACTCCATCCACACCGGCACGCCGCCGGTGACCGATGGGCCCGCCGGGCTGCGCGTGGTCAAGCTGCTCGAGGCGGCGCAGGAGTCCCTGGCACACGCGTCGGCGAAGGTGACGCTGTGAGCAAGAGCCACGTCGGCGCGGGCCACGTCGGCGCGGGTCACGTCAGCGCCGCCCGCGACCGCGTGCCGCTCGTCGATCTCGCCGCCGGCGTGAAGCCGCTGCGCGACGAGCTGATCGCGGCGCTGACCGCGGTCGTCGACTCCGCGTACTACGTGGGCGGACCGCCGGTGGCCGCGTTCGAGCAGCAGTTCGCGGCGGCCTGCGAGGCGGCCCACGGCATCGCGGTCAAGACCGGCACCGATGCGCTGCTGCTCGCGCTGCCCGCGCTCGGCGTCGGTCGCGGCGCCGAGGTCATCACGGCGGCGAACTCGTTCTTCGCCACCGCCGAGGCCATCGCGCTCGCCGGCGC
>JBKJOI010000112.1:0-3040 GCA_046595695.1 Haliangiales bacterium
CTTGGGCGCGGCCGTGACCAGGAACGCCAGCGGCTTGCCGGTGGCGTTGTGCGGCGCGTTCGCGGCCGGCTTGGCCTCGGCCGCGAACGCCTTGGCGAGCGCCTGCGGGTTGTTGTCGTCGGAGCTGAGCGTGAACGTGCCGGTGCCAGCGCACGCCGCGGCGAGCGCCGCCGCGAGCCCGAGCGCCGTGAGGGAGCGGAGCGACTTCATCAGTTACCTCCCGAGAGGCGCATTTCGTAGATCTCCTGCGCCTTGCGGCGGGACAGGCGCGGCGGCTTCTCGGGGGTCGCCGAGATGAAGCTCGACAGCGCCACGACCGCCTCGGCGCCGGGGATCTTGCCGATGGTCACGACGACCTCGACGTAGACCTCTTCCTTGCCGAAGTCGTTGCGCAGCAGCACCAGCCCCAGCGTGCGCGCCAGCAGGTCGTCGGGCGCCTGGCCGATGAGCTCGCCGAGCTTGCGCGCCAGGTCGGGCGCCGCGTTCGCCGCGATCGCGGTCGCCGAGGCCTCGTCGCCCTTCACCAGGAGCTGCACGAGCAGGTCGGTGGCCGACTTGTCCTTGGTGGTCTCGGCGACCTTGCACGAGGCCGCGCGGACGCCCTTGTCGGCGTCGTGGAACCCGGTCCACGCCGCGACGCGCGCGCGCTTGTCCTCGATCTGGCCGAGCGCCAGGATCGCGCGGCCGCGCAGCTCGGGGTTGCGGTTGCGCGCGTACAGCACGAGCACGTCGATCGCGCTCGCGCTCCGGTGGCCGGCGACCGCGTCGAGCGCCGCCGCCGCGACGCGCGGGTGCAGACCGAGCGCGAGGCCGTCGAGGAGCGCGTCGAGGGCGCCGCCCTGACGCGACGCGCCCAGGCGCTGCGCCGCCGCCGCCGCCTTCTCCACGTCGCTGCCGGCGAACACGGCGCGCGTGGCCAGCACGTCGATGTTCGCGGGCGCCGCGGGCGGCTCCACCGGTGACTTGGCCGCCTTGGGCCCCTTGGGCCCCTTGGGCGCCGGCGTGCCTGCCGCGGGTCCAGGCTTCGCAGGCTTGGCCCCCGGGTTCGCGTCACCTTGTTGCGCGGTCGCGGGAACGCTCGAGAGCGCCATCACCGCAAATGCCGCCGCCGCCCAACGGGACTTCCAAGTCTGGCCCATGTGGCTCCTGCCCTCCCCTTAGGGCGAGCGTCATAGTACAGCCCGAAGAGCGCGTCAATTAAGGATGATCCGACCACACAGGGTTGAACCGCCAAGGGCGCCGAGAGCGCCAGGGGCGGAGAGTGACAGAATCAGATTGCGGGGATCAGGGGTCCAGATCCGAAGCGATCAGGACTTGGCGTTCGGCGCCTCGGCGGTTCAGGAGTCCGGGCCAGCCTACTTGCCCTTCTTCTTGTCGGCGGCCTTCTTCTCCTCGGCCGCCTTGGCGGCATCGGCGTCGGCGTCGGGCTCCTTCTCGCCCTTCTGCGCCTCTTCCTCGGAGAACTCGACCTTGCCGGTGTACTTCTTGCCTTCGCCCAGGATGTAGAAGGACGCGGTGGCGACGATCTTCCCGCGCGACTCCATGACCATGAGGATCTTGGAGTTCGGGTTGACCTTGCCCTCCTGCTTCTTGAGCTTCACATTGCCGACGATCACGCGCTGGCCGCGCTCCTGGAGGAACTCCTCCCAGCTATCGATGTAGCGCTGCGAGCCATCGGTGACGTCGTACAGGGTCACCTTGATCTCGAGGTCGTTGAGCGGCTTCTTGAAGAAGGCCGCGTAGTAGATCTTCCACTGCTGCTTCTCCTTATCCTCCTGGAAGCGGTCCTTCGACTGTTTCTTGACCGTGGAGATGTAGGTGCTGGCGCTCTTGGCCTCGAGCGGGAACGGCTTCTCGGAGCACATGACGCGCCCTCCGAAGACATCCTCTGGCTTCTTGGCATGGGCGGCGGCCGGCGCGACCAGCGCGACGGTGGCGAGGATGCTGAGCGAGGCGAGCACGTGACGCATCGAGGTGACCTCCGGATGACCCGCAGGATACGCTTCGGGTCTCGCGCGCTGCAAGGCGCGTGGGGCATGGACGTTGGCGGCGCGCGCCCTATTCAGAGGATGTCAGTGCGGACCCTGGCCCGGTCACGCTGCGGGAGCCTCTCTCACGGACAAGTCGGGGCCTTCGGCCCACCCGACTAGCCGAGCATGGCCTCGATCCGCGCCCAGCCTGCCGGGTCGCCGTCAGCCTTTTGACGCGCGACCGCGAGGGTGCGCCGCGCCGCGACGCAGTAGAGCTCGACGAGCTGCGGCGCGCCGGCGCGCAGCGCGCTCAGGTGCCGCTCGATCGTGCCGGCGTCGCCGCGCGCGATCGGCCCGGTGAGCGCCGCGGGCAGCCCGACGCGCGCCAGGTTCTCGACCGTGCCGAGCATGAGCGGCGCGAGCGCGCCAACCCCCTCGGCGAGCGGCACGCCCGCGGCCGCGAGCACCTCGGCCGAGGCCGACGCGAGCGCGACCAGCGCGTTCGAAGCCATGGACGCGGCCGCGTGGTAGAGCGCCATGGTCTCGCCGCGCAGATCCAGCGGGCGCCCACCGAGCAGGCGCGCGAGCTCGAGCGCCATGGGCCGGCCCTCGTCGTCGCCCTCGACGCCGAAGACGCTGCCCTTCATGGTCGTGGCGGCGGCGCGCGCGTCGATGATCGAGCGCAGCGGATGCAGCGTGGCGACCCCCCTCACGCGGCCGCGGACACCGCCGAGGACCTCCTGCGAGGCGAGCGCGCCCGAGCAGTGCAATAGGACATGACGCTTTCCGACCAGACCCGTGTCGCAAAGCATCTTGGCGACCGTGGCGATGGCGTCGTCGCGCACCGCGAGCACGACCGCGTCGGCCTCGAGCAGCAGATCGGGCGGCGCCGCGGAGAAGCCAGCGACCCCCGAGGCCGCCGCGGCCTTGCGCGCCGCTTCGGGCCGACGGGCCCACAGGCCCAGCACAGGAGCCCCGGAGAGCCGGAGCGCACCAGCGAGCGCGCCCGCTACCGGGCCGCCGCCGACGATGAAGACGTTGGGAGTACGGATGGTCATGGCAGTCGGTAG
>JBKJOI010000023.1:0-4658 GCA_046595695.1 Haliangiales bacterium
GCCCGCGCCGCTCACGTCGACGCGCAGGCGCGCGCGCTCGGGCACGTGCACGTACCAGGCGAGCGCGTCGCCGGGGCGCAGGCGCAGCCCGTCAGCGGCGAGCGTGGGCAGCGGCGCAGCGGACGTGGACGCCGCCCCGGGCGCGCGCGCAGCCGCGCCGGACGCCGCCGCACCACCCACGCGGATCCACTCCAGCGACAGCGGCTTGCCGCGACCGGCGTCGAGCGCCACGGTGTTCTCGCCGGCGACGAACACGCCGGCGCCGAGCGGCACCGTGATCGCCTGCCAGCCGGCGGCGAGCGCGAGCTTCTTCTGCTTCTTGCCGTTCACGACCAGCTCGAGCTTGCGCGCGGCCGGCACGTGCACGGACAGGGTCAAGCCGGGTTCGCCCGCGGCCTGCGCATCGGTGAGCGGCAGGTCCAGGCGCGCGCGCCGCTCGAGCCGGGCGACACGCCGGCCGTCCTGCTCCTGGCCGAGCCGCCACGGCTGGTTCGGCCGGCCGAAGCGCAGGTACTTCGCGAAGCCCGGCGAGCCGGCGGGGACGACCAGCGCGCCGTCCTGCTCGACGTGCGCGAGCCACCGATTGTCGACGAACGAGAAGACCGCGTGCTCCTGGACGGGCCCCACGACCGGCTCACCGGGCGCCCCCGCCCCCGCCGGCGCGGCGCTGTCGTTCGACTGCACGTTCGCCGACGCGACCGCGCTGGCGGCCGCGCCGCCCGCCCCCTGGCCGCCGGTGCACGCACTCCCCAGCGCGGCGGCGAGCGCGGCCGCCACCAGCAACACGGACCCCTGAGCATCGACCAACTTGTGAATCTCTCCCATGCTTGCGCTGTTACGTCATCGAAGCGACACGTCATTGTAACGCACTCGCGTCGAGGCGACATTCCCGTTACGCTGGCTGAGTGACACCTCCCAGCAACCGTCGCGAGCACCCGCGCGTCGAGCTCGTCGCCACCGTGGAAGTCGCCGCGGCGGAGGGCGAGCTCATCGTGCTCACGGCCACGAACCTGAGCGTCGGCGGACTGTTCCTCGAGACCGACCCGGGCGAGTTCCCCGTGCTGCGACGCGGCATCTTGCTCGGCCTGACCATCTCGCTGGCCGACTCGGCGAGCGTCGACGAGGACGCCTCGTTGCCGGCCAGCGCGGCGCCGCCACCGCCCCAGGTCGTCCGCTGCCGCGGCAAGATCGTGCGCATCCAGAATAAGGCGGCCGACGCGCCGGGCGGCTTCGGCGTCGTCATCGTCGACCTGCCCGCCAGCGAGCTGCACGCGCTGCACGCGCTGCTGGCGCGTGCGAACCATGCCCACGACGCGCCGCCCGCACCGCCGCCGCCGCCACCGCGCGCTACGAAGCGGCCATGAAGTCGGTCAAGAGCTCGACGAGCGCGGCGGGCTGGTGACGCTGCATCATGTGCGCGGCGCCGGGTAACTCCACCTGGCGCGCGTTCGGGAACACGCCGTAGCGACGCTCGGCCTCCGCGGGGGCGAGCCGGAAGTCCGACTCGGCGCCCTCGACGAGCAGCGTGGGGCAGCTCACGCGGCGCCAGAAGCGCGCCGCGATCTCGACGGAGAAGCCGTACGGGCCGGTCGTGGTGTGCAGCGGATCGTGCTTGAAGTCGAGGCTGCCGTCGTCGCGCCGGCGCGTGCCGTGCGCGGCCAGGCGCAGCGCCAGCGCCTCGCCCAGGCGCGGGTCGTTCTTGCGCAGGCGCGCCGCGCAGGCCAGGGCGCTGGGATAGCCGGGCTTGCGGGCGCGCTCCTCGGCGCGCGCGGCGTGCCCGGTCCAGCCGGCGACGAACGCCGCGACGCGCGCGCCGTCCATGACCTGCTCGGGAGGATTTATACCCTCGAGCAGGGCCAGGTGCGCCAGCCGGTCGGGGAAGGTGCCGGCGAAGTAGCCCGCGATCCCGCCACCCATGGAGTGCCCGACCAGGGACAGGCGCGGCCGCGCGCACAGCCGCACCACCTCGGCCAGGTCGGCGACGTAGTCCATGAAGTGGTAGTAGCCGCCGGCGCCCACGCGATCCGAGTCGCCGTGGCCGCGCATGTCGGGCGCCACGACGTGGTAGCCGCGCGCGGCGAGCCGCTCGGCGACGTCCTCCCAGCCCCAGGCGAAGTCGAGGAAGCCGTGCACCAGCAGCACCGTGTGCGTGCGCGCCGGATCGTCCTCGCCCCAGGCGAGCACGTTGTAGGTGAGCCCGGTGCGCAGCGGCACGCGGCGCACGCTCACGGCGCTCGTGGCGCTCACGGCGCTCACGGGTTCAGCACGACCTTGCCGTAGCTCTCGCGCCCGGTGATGAAGGCGAGCGCCTGCACCGCGTCGGCGAGCGGGTAGCGCGCCGAGATCACGGGCGTCAGCTTGCCGGTGCCGACCATGGCGAACAGCTGGCTCATCCACTGGTCCATCAGCGCGGGCGCCTTGGTCCGGTAGAGCCCCCAGTGCACGCCGATCACGTCCATGTTCTTCACCAGCACGCGGTTCGTCGCCACCTCGGCGATGCGCCCGCCGGCGAAGCCGACGACGAGAATGCGGCCCTCGAAGGCGATGCACCGGGTCGAGCCATCGAAGGTGTCGCCGCCGACCGGGTCGTAGATCACGTCGGCGCCCTTGCCGCCGGTCTCCTGCTTGACGCGCTCGACCCAGTCCTCGCGGCGGTAGTCGATGCACACGTCGGCGCCTGAAGCGCGCGCGATCTCCAGCTTGGCGGGCGTGCCGGCGGTCGCGATCACGCGCGCGCCCAGCGCCTTGCCGATCTGCACCGCCGAGAGCCCGACGCCACCGGCGGCCGCGTGCACGAGCAGGGTCTCGCCCTTGCGCAGGCGCGTGCGGTGCGTGAGCGCACAGTACGACGTCTGGTAGACGATGCCGAACGCCGCGCCCTCGTCGAAGGACATCGTCTCGGGCATGAGGAACACGTCGGTGGACTCGACCACGGCGCGCTCGGCGTAAGCGCCCCAGTTCATCAGCGCGACCACGCGCTGGCCGACGCTCAGGTGAGGCACGCCCGCGCCGACCTCGGCGATCACGCCCGCGACCTCGAGCCCGGGCGAGAACGGCAAGGGCGGCTTCACCTGGTACTTGCCCTGGATGATGAGCATGTCGGGGAAGTTGCAGCCGACCGCGCGCACCTCGACGACGATTTGCCCGGGGCCGGCCTTCGGGTCGGGAGCATCGCCGAGGCGCAGCCGCTCGGCGGGCTCGCCCAGCTCGTTGACGATCATGGCTTTCATGGAGACTCCTTCTACCAGGCTCCGCCCGCTACGCGTAGCCCAGGACCAGCCCGCGCGTGAGCAGCGCCCAGCCGTCGATCAGCACGAACAAGAGCAGCTTGAACGGCAGGCTTACCGTCGTGGGTGACAGCATGTGCATGCCCAGCGACAAGAGCACGTTGGAGATCACGATGTCGATGATCAGGAACGGCAGGAACAAGAGGAATCCGATGGCGAAGGCCTCCTTCAGCTCCGAGGTGATGAACGCGGGCGCGAGCACCAGGAAGTCGCGATCCGTGATGCCGGCGCGGTCCACCGGCTCGGCGAGCCGGCGCGACAGATCGGTGAACATGGCGCGATCGCGGCCGTGCGCGTGCTTGACCAGGAAGTCGCGCACCGGCTCGCGCGCGCGCAGGCCGGCGTTCACGATGGCGTCGGCCGCCTCCGCGGACGCGACGCTCTTGCCTTGCGCCTGAGCGGCCACCGGCGCCACCTCGCGGTAGATGCGGTTGCCCACCGGCGCCATCACGAACAGCGAGAGCACGAAGGCGAGCCCGGTGATGACCATCGTCGGCGGCACCTGCGGCGTGCCGATCGCGTTCCTGACGATCGACAGGACGACCGCGATCTTCACGAAGCTCGTCATCATGATGAGCAGGAACGGCAGCAGCGACAGCACCGCCAGCAGGCCGACCATGAGGATCGGCTTGTCGGCGAACGAGATGCCCGACGAGGGATCCATCAGTTGCCCGCTCGCTCCGGCCTCATGGCGCGCGCAGCCTATCACGGGTTATTCTGGCGAGAGGGGGGAGCACCAACGTATGCGTAATTTCATTACATTGAGCCTGCTTGCGGGGATCCTGGCGCTCGGCAGCGGCTGTCGCGATCTGATCGACAGCATCGGCGACGACGACGCGCCGGCGTGCGAGGCGTCGAGCGAGTGCGGCGAGGGCGAGGTCTGCAACGCTGGCCACTGCGGCGCCCCCGGCACCGTCGGGCAGGGCCGGCCGTGCTGGGCCTCGCGCGATTGCCAGGACGGGCTCTACTGCTCGCCGCTCGGGGTCTGCGCCGAGGCCGGCGCCGGCGCGGTCGGCGACGATTGCGCAGGCGACAGCGCGTGTAGCACGGGGCTGCGCTGCGACCTGATCGGCTTCTCCGGCTCCTGCCAGACCGCGGGCACCGGCGAGCCGGGCGCCACCTGCGCGGGCAATTCCGACTGCCTGGGTGGCCTCTATTGCTCGCCCGACGGCGTGTGCAAGTCGCTCTTCGACGCGTACCCGCCGTTTCTCGGCGTCACCTGCACGCCGCCCGAGGCCGGCGAGGCCTTCCGCCCGTACTTCGAGGTGCCGCGCCCGGGCGCGCCGCCGCTCGACTTCTACCGCCTGCCCTTCCCCAGCGACGCGCGCGTGAACGCCGCCGGCGAGCTCGACATGAGCGACTTCCCGCGCC
>JBKJOI010000072.1:0-2522 GCA_046595695.1 Haliangiales bacterium
CACGACGTAGTGCCGGCCTACGGTAGGCGCGTGATCCGGTTCTGCGGGCCGGGCGCCACGACGCCCTGCGCGATGAAGTACTTCTCGAGCGCGTCCAGGTCGACGTCACCACCGAGCCGGTTGGTTCCGCTACGGAGGATGGTGTATCCGTCACCGCCGTCGGCCATGAAGTTGTTGACGGTAACGCGGTAGCTGGCTGACGGATCGATCGGCACCCCGTTGAGCTTGATCGACGCGGCATCGACCTTGCTGCCCTTGGCCGCAGCGGCGCTCCAGCTGTAGGTGAAGCCCTCGGACACCTGCAGGATGCGGTTGGAGCCGGGTCCAGGGTTGTCGAACTGCAGTTCCAGCAAGGTGTCGATCTGGGCACCGGTCAGCGTCATAGTCACGAGGCTGTTGCCGAACGGCTGGACCGTGAAGGCCTCGCCGCAGGTGACGTCGCCCGCGTCCACGTCGGCGCGGATGCCGCCCGGGTTCATGAACGCGACCCGCGCGCCGCCGGTGATCACGGCGGCGGTCGCGGCCAGCTGGGCGTCTGCGATCACCTCGCCGAGCACGGTCTCGCCCGCGAGCGAGAGATCGGCGCCGGTGCGAGTGAGCGCGGCGGTGGTGCTGCCGATCACGCGGTCGCGCAGCGGCGCGATCAGCGTGTCGTAGGCAGCGACCAGGGTGGCGACCGCGGCCACGCCGCTGCCGGTGCGCTCGACGATCAGGTTCTCCGCGTCGACGGCGAGGACCTCGTGACTGTCGCGATCGATCGTCATCAAGATCCGCGTCACCAGGCGCCCGAACGACAGCGCGCTGGTCACGCGCTTGCCCGCGATCTCGCAGTTGTAGGCGGCGTGGGTGTGGCCGCTGACCACCAGGTCGACCGCGGGATCGAGCGCGCCGACCAGCCCGACGATCGCGCCCGAGATGCCCACGCACTCGTCGTAGAGCCCGGTCTGGAAGCCGCCCTCGTGCACGAGCACCACGATGGCCTCGACGTCCAGCGCCTGCAGCTCGGGCACCAACGCGTTCACGATGGTCGCCTCGTCCAGGAACGCGAGGCCGGAGATGCCGAGCGGCGTGACGATGGTGGGCGTGGCCTCGAGCGTCATGCCGATGAAGGCGACCGGTACGCCGTCGTACTCGCGGATCTGGTAGCGCGGGAACAGGGTCTTGCCGGTGACCGGATCGACGACGACGTTGGCGGCGAGGAAGGTGAACGCCGCGCCGCCGAAGCCGCTGCCGTCCTGGCAACCGTCGCCCGGGTGGCAGCCGCCGAACTGCATGCGCAGGAGCTCGGCCGAGCCGTCGTCGAACTCGTGGTTGCCGACCGCGGCCAGGTCGAGGCCGATGAGGTTCATCGCCTCGATGGTCGGCTCGTCGTGGAAGATGGCCGAGATCATCGGGCTCGCGCCGATGAGATCGCCGGCGGAGACGACCACCGTGTTCGGGTGCTCGCCGCGCAGCGTGGCGATGCGCTCGGCGAAGAACGCCGCGCCACCTGCGGGCACGGTCACCGGCGGTCCCACCTCGGGGCGCGCGGTCACGACCGTGCCCGAGCTGCCCGCGGGCGGCTCGACGTTGCCGTGGAAGTCGTTGAAGGCGAGCACCTGGACCTCGACGGGCGCGAGCGGCGTGGCGTCGGGCGCGAGCGGCGTGGCGTCGGGCCTGGGCAGCGCGGCGTCGGGCGTCGGGCCCACGTCGTCGTCGCCGGGGTTCTCGTCGTCGCCGCAGCCGGGCGCGGCCACGGCCACGGCGAGCAGCGCCGTGGCAAGGATGTATCGAAGAGGCTTCGTCTGGGCTTGCTGCATGGCGCGCACTCTAGGAGCCGCCGCTTGGCGATGTCGTGCGAGCCGCGTGACATTCTCGCCCCGCCCGCGCCGCTGACCCGGGACGCACCGCGGACGACACAGCGTGCCCATTCGTCGCGGAAAAGGTCGCTCGATCGGGAGCTCCAGTGAACTCAGAAGAGGCGGGCCTGCCGTGGATCGCTACGACGTTGCTCGCGGGTCCTCTCGATCGCGCGCTCGACGTGCGCGCGGCCGAAGTCACGCTCGGCCTCGTGGAGGTTGTGGAGCCTGCACCTGAGCCCGAGCCCGGCGACGGTGGCCTGGCCGCCGCGCGCAAACGCCTGCAGGTGGTGCACTTCGATCTGGTAGCGCGAGCCGCACACGTGACCTTCGCTACCGACGAAGGCGCAGCGTCCTTCGTCGCGCCGCCAGACCTCGTCGCGTACGGCCGCGGGAATGTAGCGGCTGTTCGCAGGCGGATCGACGTCGGCCGCGTCGTCGAGGTGGTCGTTCACTGCCGGCACCGGCAGAAGGTTGTCGTTCGCCTTGGCCGGCCGTTCGCTGCCGGCGCCGCGGCGCCGCTTGTGGCACGCGGCCAGCGTCACGCGCAGACACTCGTGCAGGACGGCCTCGAGGCTGCCCCCGGGCAGCTTGTGGCTGAGCGCCGCGCGCACCTCCTCGAGGTCGCGCACGAACGCCTCCGACACGGTCGCCTTCAAGAGGTGCTGCGTGGCCGACAGCGGG
>JBKJOI010000283.1:0-4575 GCA_046595695.1 Haliangiales bacterium
CCCCGGCGACCGAGCTCGCGCAGGGGCTGATCGCCGGCTTCGTGACCAAGGCCGCTGCCGACGCGATCGTCCTGCCCGACGATCTGATCGTGGTCGGTGGCATGCCGCTCAGCGCCATCCTCAAGCCCGCCGACATGGACATGGGTCCGGGCGGCGTCATGGGCTGGTGGTTCTACCTGAACTTCAGCGCGGCCCCCGCCACGTACACGGACTAGCTGCGGCCGTCACCGCGGCAGGCGGAGCCTTCCGCGTGCGCCGGAACGCCGGCACGGGCGGTGGCTATGCGCGCGACGCGACCTTCTGCAGCGCGCGCGGTCGCTTCGGCGTGGGTGATCTCTCGCTGGCGGCCTACAACGTGTCGCGCCACTACGTGCGCCACCTGGGCGGCAGCATCTGGCTGGCTGGCGCGGGCGGACCCGCGGCGTGGGACGTCAGCAACGCCTTCGACGACGGGGCCACCTGGCACCTCGCCGCGCCGTGGGTGCCCTGACCGGAGCGCGCCGCGCACGCACGCCTCGGCTTGAGGTATCATGAGCCCGGGCCCCCGACCGTGATTGCTGCTGCGCCTCCTCTCAAGCGAATGCTCGTGGTCGACGACGAGCCGGAGAACTGCGCGCTCATGGCGCGAATCTTCGAGAGTGACTACGAGGTGCACTCGGCCACGGACGGCGAGAAGGGTCTCGAGGCCGCGCGCCGGCTCCGCCCCGACGTGGTCATCACCGACCAGCGCATGCCGGCGATGTCGGGCGTCGAGTTCCTGACCCACGTCAAGAAGGAGCTGCCGCACACGATCCGCGTACTGCTCACCGGCTACAGTGACTACGCGTCGCTGCTCGACGCAGTGAACGTGGCGCGCATCCACCACTACGTCGAGAAGCCGTTCCACACCGTCGACCTCAAGACCGTGGTGCAGGCGCTGGTTCGCTCAGCCGAGCTCGAGATCGAGCGCGAGCACCGCGAGGCGGAGCTCGAGCGCCTAGTCCAGCTGCGCACCAGCGAGCTCACCGAGGCCAATCGCCAGCTCGGCGCGGTCAACCAGCGCCTGCACGAGCTGGCCATCCGCGACGGCCTGACCGGGCTTTTCAACCACAGCTACCTGCTCGAGCACCTGCAGATCGAGGTCGCGCGCTCGGCGCGCTACCGCCGCTCGTTCTCGCTGGTGT
Organism: Haliangiales bacterium; assembly: GCA_046595695.1. Classification (GTDB taxonomy): domain Bacteria; phylum Myxococcota_A; class Polyangia; order Haliangiales; family SHYZ01; genus JBKJOI01. Next base: position 1,164 of record JBKJOI010000283.1, read on the forward strand.
TCGCCGACGTCGACGACTTCAAGGCGGTCAACGACCTGTTCGGCCACCCCACCGGCGACGCCGTGCTGCAGACCATCGGCCGGCTCTTCCTGCCCGAGTCGATCGGCACGCGCGGCTCCGACGTGGCCGCGCGCTACGGCGGCGAGGAGTTCTGCGTCGTGCTCACCGAGACCACGCTCGAGGGCGCACGCACCAAGGCCGAGCGCATCCGCGCTGCCGTCTCCTCGGTCGAATGGACGGCGATCGGCTCCGGCCTGGTCCACCCGGTCACGGTCTCGATCGGCGTGGCGACCTACCCGGATCACGGCAAGACCGTCGACGCGCTGCTCGAGGCCGCCGACAAGGCGATGTACGAGGCCAAGTCCGCGGGCAAGAACCGCGTCGCCATCGCCGGCGAAACCGGCTGACGGTCACGCTCGACCCGCGCGGAGGGCATCTCGCTCATCGGCGAGCTGAGCGCGCGCCCGAGCGAGGCGGCCTACTTCTCGCAGGTGATGTAGGTCCAGCTGGCCTCGAAGCTGGGGCGCCCCTCGAAGATCCGGTCGAGGGCCTCGAGCATCAGTCGCAGGCGTAGCGCCACGACCTCCTCGCTCGGATCGGCGCCGTCGACGCGACGGCTGCCACCTGCCCAGCCCAGCACGCCCTCGTGGTACGCGGCGAGGAACTCGTACCAGTCGGCGACCTCGGCCTGGATCGAGCGGTTCGCGACGTTCAGCACGGCGAAGCCGGCGGCGCGGAGTCGTTCGAGGTAGAAGCCGAGCGGCCGCACCGGCAGGAAGAACTTCTCGCGCAGCTCCTCGTACTTGCCCATGCGCGCGGTGTCGTCGAGGGCGGAGCGAAAGCGCGCGTAGTCGGCTCGCTCGCCGACCAGCGTGCGCGCCACCCGATCGATGTGCTCGACCGTGGCGTCGATGATCCACGAGCCCGCCGGCGCGTCGGGGTTCGCGATGTTGCCCGACTGGACGAAGGCGCGCCCGCCGGCGCGCAGCGCGCCGTGCCACGAGCGCAGCGTGTCGTCGAGATCGTAGTAGAGGTGGACCGCGTTCGTCGACACGATGGCGTCGAAGCGGCCGATCAGCGCGGCGGGCAGGACCTCGTCGAGCAGCTGCAGGCGCTTGTGGTTCTTCAAGAACTGGATCAGCCGGAACGCGAGGCGCGGCTCGCCGCCGAGCTTCTCGAACGCCAGGCGCAGGAACTTGGGCGACGAATCGACCAGCAGGTAGCCCGCCTGGACGGCGGGGATCCGCTGCAGCAGGCGGTCGAGCAGGATCCCGGTGCCGCCCGAGTAGTCGATCATGGTCATGTCGTCGCGCAGGTAGGCGGCCAGCTCGTCGAGGGTCGGCTCGAGGTTGCGGTACCAGCCGTGGTTCTCGACGGTGTCGTACTTGAGCGCCAGGGTGTCGAGGTCGGCGCGCATCCACTCGGCCTCGGGGCTGCGTTCGAAGGCGTCGGGCCAGGCGAAGCTCATCGAGCTCGATAGTAGACCCGGAGCGTGCGCCAGCGCGAGCGGCGGCGAGTCGTCGTCAGTTCGAATCCGCTGGCGCGGGTCGGGCGTGCCGAGCATCGTACGCAGCCATGGACGTGAAGAAGCGGGATCTGGAAGGTCGAGTTGTCGTCATCACCGGCGCGAGCGCTGGCATCGGGCTTGCCACCGCAAAGGCGCTGGCGGCGCGCGGGGCGGACCTCGTGCTGGCGAATCGGTCGCGCGAGAAGTCCGAGCCGGTGATCGCCGAGCTCAAGCGGCTCGCCGGTCACGAGCGCATCGAGTTCGTGGCGCTCGATCTGGGCAAGCTCGCGTCGGTGCGCACGGCGGGCGAGCAGCTCGCCCGGCGGTCCGGACCCATCCACGTGCTCATCAACAACGCCGGCCAGGGTGGGCTGCGCGGACAGACGTCGGACGGCTTCGAGCTCGCCTTCGGGACCAACCACCTGGGGCATTTCTTGCTGACCACCCTGCTGCTCGACAAGCTGCGCGCCTCGGCGCCGGCGCGGATCGTCCACGTATCGAGCCAGGGCCACTACCAGGCGCGCGCCATCCACTGGGATCGGCTGCAGCAGCGCACCCGATCGATCACCGGCATGACCGAGTACGCCGAGTCCAAGCTGGCCAACGTGCTGTTCTCGAACGAGCTGGCGCTAAGGCTCGCGGGCACCGGCGTGACCTCCAACGCGCTGCATCCCGGCGTCATTGCGTCGGACATCTGGAAGCGCGTGCCGGCGCCGCTGCGCATCGTCGCCAAGGCATTCATGAAGTCCAACGAGGACGGCGCGCTGACCAGCCTGCACCTGGCGACAGCGCCGGAGGTCGCGACGGTGAGCGGGCGCTACTTCGACAGCTGCCGCGAGAAGACCCCGAGCCGGCTCGCGCACGACACCGCGCTCGCCGCCGAGCTGTGGCGACGCAGCGAGGCCTGGACGCGCTCGGCTACCCCCGCCGCCGCCGCCGCCTGAGCCCGTCCGGGGCGGATGCTACTTGCCGCCGATGAACTCGAGCAGGGCGCTGTTGAGCTCGTCGGCGTGGGTCCAGTTGAGGCCGTGCGGGGCGCCCTTCAGCACCACGAGCTTGCTGCCCTTGACCGCCTCGTGGGTCCGCTTGCCGCTGGCCGCCAGCGGCACGATGCGGTCCTCGTCGCCGTGGACCACCAGGGTGGGAATGGTGATGCGCGCGAGATCGGCGCGGAAGTCGGTGCCCCAGGCGGCGACCAGGTCGTGAGTCGCCTTGGGCGAGGCGCCGACCGCGATCTCCCAGTTGACCCGGATGACCTCGTCGCTGATGCGCTCGCCGCGCAGCACGTCGTAGTTGAAGAAGTTGGCCAGGAAACCGCTCAGGAAGGCGGGCCGGTCCTTGCTGATGCTGGTCTGGATCCCGGCAAAGATGGCGCTGTCGAGGCCGGCCGGGTTGTCCTGGGCCTTCACGAAGTAGGGCGGCACAGCGGCGATGAACGCGGCCCGAGCGATGCGTGCGCTGCCGTGCGTGCCCAGGTAGCGAGCGACCTCGCCGCCGCCCATCGAGAAGCCGACCAGCGTCACCTCGCGCAGATCGAGCTTGCTGAGCACCTTGTCGAGATCCTCGACGAGGGTGTCGTAGTCGTAGCCGATGAAGGGCTTGCTCGACTCGCCGAAGCCGCGCCGGTCGTAGGTGATGACGCGGTGACCGGCGGCGGTCAGGGCCAGCACCTGCTTCTCCCACGAGCGACCGCTGAGCGGCCAGCCGTGGACGAGCACAACGGGCGAACCGCGGCCGACGTCTTCGTAGTGCAGGTCGACCGGGGCGCCGTTCTCGGTGCCGACTGTGACTTTGGACATGGGGATTCCTCTCGGGTTGGGACGGCGGGGGAGCGCACGGGGACGAGCTTCGTCGCACCGGGCCGGCGCTGCAAGGCGCGCGCCGGCCGACGCTCGCCACGCTCGG
>JBKJOI010000154.1:0-5556 GCA_046595695.1 Haliangiales bacterium
CTTCGCGCGTGTGGCGTGGCTTCCGAGCCGTCGGCGCCGGCCGGATGGAAGCAGCAGCTCGGATGCGAACCGGCCCGGAGGCTCGCTACAATCGCGCCATGTGCCGGAACATTCGCATGCTGTTCAACTTCCAGCCGCCTGCCACCGAGGAGGACGTCCGCGCCGCCGCGCTGCAGTACGTGCGCAAGGTCAGCGGCGCGACCAAGCCGTCCAAGGCCAACGAGGAGGCGTTCGCGCGCGCCCTCGACGAGATCGCGCACACGACGATGCACCTGCTCGACGACCTGGTGTCGTCGGCGCCGCCGCGCAGCCGCGAAGAGGAAGCGGCCAAGGCGCGGCTGCGCTGGCAGCGGCGCATCACTCCATCGCGCTCCTGAGCCGCCGGCGCGGAAGCTTCTTGCCCCTCTGCCACCCTGCGGCGATCTCCTGCAGCGAGCCGATCGTCTGCCCGACGCGACGCCTTCGCGAGCGGCCCGCCCGTGCCCATGCCCGCTCAGCAGTCGGCGGTCCCCGCCGGAGCGCGGCCTCACCTGCGCGGCATGAGCGCGCAGGCGAGCGCTGGCAGCGCGAAAAGCGTGACCACCGTCGATAGCACCAGGCCGCCGATCGTGGCGACGGCGAGTGGCCGCTGCAGCTCGGCGCCCGCGCCGAGGCCGAGCGCGAGCGGCACCAGGCCGACGACGGTTGCGGCGGTGGTCATGAGGATGGGGCGGAGGCGGCGCGCGCCGGCGCGCGCGACCGCCTCGCGGAAGCCGAGCGTGGGGGCGTGCGCCTGGGCGTGCTCGAGCAGCAGGATGCCGTTCTTGACGACGAGGCCGGCCAGGAGCACGCAGCCCATGAGCGACGAGGCGTTCAAGGGAATGCCGGTCGCGGCCAATGTGACGAACGCGCCCACCAGGGCGAGCGGCGCGCCCAGCAGTACGGCCAGCGCGAGCCGGACCGAGCGGAACTGCACCAGCAGCACGGCCAGCACGAGCGCGACGCCGAGACCGAAGACCGACGCGAGATCGCGCTGCGTCTGCCGCGCGCTCGCGAGCAGACCGCCCACCTCGAGGCGGTACTCGGGAGGCAGCGGCAGGTCGCGGAGCTTCGCGGCCACGTGCGCGGTCGCCACGGCCAGGTCGTCGCCCGGCCGCACAGCGGCGGTTAGGATGATGACCTGGCGCAGATTCTCGCGCGAGAGCGCGACCGGGCCGAGCGGGCGTGTAAGGCGAGCGACCGCCGAGAGCGGCAGCACGGTGCCGCCATAGGCGAGCGGTAGGTTCGCGATTGCGTCGGGATCGAAGCGGACGCGATCGGGGAAGCGCGCGCGCACGCCCAGCGTGCGGTCGCCGACGCGAACCTGCGCGGCGACGCGGCCGGCAAGCGCGACCTCGAGGTCGTCGATCACCTGGCCAGGGCTGAGCCCGAGGCGCGCCGCGGCGGCCGCGTCGACGTCGGCGCGCAGGACCGGGATGTTGCCCTCGACGCCGCTCGCGAGATCCTCGAGCTCGGGCACGTCGGCGAGACGATCGGCCGCGGCCTGCGCGAGCTCCTCGAGCACGCGCTGATCGGCGCCGAAGATGCGCACCTCGATGGGACGCGGGTTGCCGGAGAGATCGTCGAGGACATCCTGGAGCACCTGGATAATCTCGATCTGCGCCTCGGGGACCTCGCGCGCGGCCCGCGCGCGCACGTGATCCATGATCTCGTAGATCGAGGCGCGCCGGTCACGCGGCGCGAGGCGCACCAGGATGTCGCCGGTGTTCTGCTGCGTCGCCGTTGCCGGGCCCATCTCGGCGCCGGTACGGCGCGTGAAGGTGACGACGCCGGGCGTGGTCTCGAGGATGCGATCGATGCCGCGGCAGAGGCGATCGGTCTCCTCGAGAGACGTGCCGGGCGGGAGCACGAAGTCGACAACCATCGCGCCCTCGTCCATCGCGGGCAGGAAGCCGATCGCGGTGCGGCGCGCCGCCACGAAGCCGGTCACGCCGAGGAGCAGCACGGCGGCCACCGAGAGCACCGGGTGACGCACCACGTGCCGCAGCAGCCGGCCGTACCGGGCGGAGAAGCCGCGCCCGTCGAGCCCGAAGGCGTCGTCGCCCGCCGGCTCCCCCGCCGCCGCCTTGGCGCGCGTCGGCGCGTCCGCCTTCGCGCGCGCGCTCGCCTTGCGCGGCGCGAGCAGCCTCGCCGCGACCAGCGGCACCACCGTCACCGAAACCAGCAGCGACAGCACGACCGCCGCGCACAGGGTGACCGCGAGCGCGCCGAAGAAGCTGCCGACGACGCCCGAGATCAGCGCCAGCGGTGCGAACACGACGACCGTCGTCAGCGTCGTGCCGACCACCGCGGCGAACAGGTCGCCGGTGCCGTGCTCGGCCGCCGCGCCGACGCCCTCGCCCTCCTCGATCCGCCGCACGATCGCCTCCACGATCACGATCGCGTCGTCGACGACCAGGCCGATGGCGACCGCGAGGCCGCCCAGCGACATGAGGTTCAGCGTCTGCCCCGCCAGGCGCATGACGCCGAACGTGCACACGAGCGTGATCGGCACCGCGATCGCCGCGGTCACGCCGGCCCGTGCATCGCGCAGGAACACCGCGAGCACGAGTAAGCTGAGCGCGATGCCGAGCAGGATGGCGTCACGCACGCCGCGCATCGCGTCGTCGATGAGCACGGCTTGGTCGTAGACGGCCTCGACGTGCACGCCGGGCGGCAGCGCATGCGCGCGTTCGAGCTCGTCGACGACTTGACGTGCGCCGTGCACGACGTCGGGAGCGCTCGCGCCGATGGCGCGCGACACGGTCACGACCACGACGTCGCCGCCGGGCCCGGCGACGCCCGTGATGCGGTCCTCGGCACCGTCGCGGACGTCGGCGACCGCCGAGAGCAGGATCGGTCCGCTCGCGGCCATGCCGACGGGCAGCAGGGCGAGCGTCTCGGGCGTCGACGGCTCCGACGCCGCGAGCACGGTCAGCACCTGGTGCTCCGACCCGACTCGGCCGACTGCCGCGACGCGCACGCCGCTCGTCAACCGTTCGGCCACCATGCTGGGCGTCAGGTGCGCGGCCGCGAGCGCGTCGGGACGCAGGATCACCTCGAGCTCGCGCACGTCGCCGCCCTGCACATCGACCGAGCCCACCCCGTGCACGCGCGTGAGCGCGGGGCGCAGGACCAGCTCGGCGGCCTCGCGCAGGACGCGCGGATCGAGATCCGTGTCGCCGGTGACGTTCATCGTGAAGATGGGCAGCGCCGACGGCATCACCCGCTCCACGCGGACCTCTGCGCCCTGGGGGAGCTCACCGCGCACGTCGCCGACGTGGGTCTCGGCGAGCTGCAGGGTGCGCCACATGTCGGTGCCTGGATCGAACTGCGCGGACAGCTCGGTGGCGTCTCGGATCGTGTGCGAGCTGACGCGCACGATCCCGGGCACGGTGGCGAGCGCCTCCTCGAGCGGACGCGTGGTGGTGGTCTGCACGACCTCGGGCGGAAGATCGCCGACGCGCGCGACCACGACGATGCGCGGGAAGTCGACCTCGGGGTAGATGCCGCTGGGCAGCCGGCGCATCGAGTCGACGCCGAACGCGGTCGCGGCGACCGTGGCGAGGAGCACCAGGCTGCCGCGCGTGCGCAGCGCGGCGACGAGCTTCACGGTCGGACCTCGAACTCCACGCCGTCCTCGAGCGCGACGACGTGGCGCGTGACCACGCGTTCGCCGGCGGCGAGGCCGCTCACGATCTGCACGTCGTTGCCCGTGCGTTCCCCGGTGGTGACCTCGCGGACCTTCGCCGTGGCCTTCGCCGAGCCCGCGGCCTCGCTCTCGCACACGACGACCTCCTCGGCGCCGCCTGCTGAGCGCCGCACCGCCACCGCGGGCACCAGCACCACGCCGGCGCGGCCGGGCACCCCGACGACGATCTGCCCGGCGAGGCCGAGCTTCGGCTGCAGCGCACCGCCCTGGGCCGGCGCGATGGTCGCGCGCACGACGCCCAGCGAGGTGACCGTGTCCACCGACGGCGCGACGTAGACGATCTTCGCGGCGAGGCTCGACCCCGGCACCGCGTCCAGGTGAATCTCCGCCGCGGCGCCCTCGCTCAGGCGCACCAGCTCCGCGGCGGGCGCGTCGCTGCGCAGCTCGAGCTGCGCAGGGTCGGCGATCTCCAGGATCGGCGTCGCCGCGCTGCCATCGACCAGCTCGCCGGCGCGACGCCACACCCGCACGACGACCCCCGAGATGGGCGCGGTCACGCGCGCGCGGCTCTGCTGCTGACGTGCGAGCTGTCCGCGCGCATCGGACGCCTGGGTGTCCGCCAGCGCCACCGCGCGCCGCGCTGCCGCGTCCTCCACGTCCCGGCGCGGTACGATGCCCTGGTCGAACAGGCGCTGCGCGCGCGCGAGCGCCGCGTCGGCATTGGCGAGCGAGGCCTTCGCGGCGGCGCGCGCCGCATCACCCTCGATCACGGCGGATGCCAGCGCGGGATCATCGAGCGTCGCGAGCAGCTCGCCCGCCTTCACTCGATCACCCTCACGCACGCGCAGCGTCGCGATCCTGCCGGCCACCGCCGCCGCGACGATCGCGTCGCGGTCGGGCGGAGCTGCGACGACCCCACGGAGCACGATGTGCTCGGTCGCGGTCGCCGGGCGCGCGGCGACGCAGCTCACCACCACCGGCGCGGCCGCCGGCGCGGCGCTGTCCGCCTCGGCCGCCGGCTTGCTGCAGGCGAAGACGAACGCGGCGATCGCGGCGAACCGCACGAGCACGAACGCCTTCACCGCGAACCTCCCGACGCCCGTGCTCACCAGGAACCTCCCGACGCCCATTCCAGCTCCACTCGGGCGACCGCCGCATCGGCGCGCGCGTCGATCCATGCGAGTTCCGCCTCCGCGAGCGCGCGCTCCGCATCGAGCACCGCGACCAGGCCGCCATGGCCTTCGCGGTACGACGCGCGCGCCAGCTCGGCAGCCTCGCGCTGCACGGGCAGGACCTCGTGCTGCAGCGCCTGCGCGCGTGCGCGCGCCGCCTGGTAGCGGCGGTAGGCCGCGACGATCATGCCATCGATGGACGAGAGCGTCGCGTCGCGCCCGACCAGCGCCGCGCGCCGACGTGCCCTCGCCGCCCGCTCGCCCGCACCGGAGCGGCCGAACAGCGGGAACTCGAGCGTCACGCCGATGCCGAAGTCATTCCCGGGCAGCCCAGGATCGTCGAGCTGAGTCTCGAGGTCGAGCGACAGCGCTGGCCAGGCGTGCACCTGCTGCTCGCGCACACGCGCACCCTCCACGTCGGCGCGGGCGCCCGCCGCGCGCGCCTCGGGATGCCCGCTACGGCGCACGCGCAGCGCGGCCAGCGCGGGCACGTCGACGAGCGCGGGCAGGCCGCCCTGCGTGCGCAGGACGCCCTCGGGGTCCCAGCCCAGGGTCGTTGCCAGGTCGGCGGCCGCCGCGCCGATCGCGGTCGCGTCGGCGGCCGCCTGCGCTCGCGCACGCCGTGCCGCCGCGTCGGCGGCGACGACCTCGGCGCGCGGCGCGTCGCCGGCGTCGAAGCGCAGCCCCGTCACCCGTGCCACCTCGGCCTCACGC
>JBKJOI010000386.1:0-11422 GCA_046595695.1 Haliangiales bacterium
CTCATGCTGCGCGTGGCCTTCCCGGTCATGATCATCAACAGCCTCGACTGGTTCGCCGGCGACGACGCCGAGCTCATCACCACCTACCGCACCGGCCGCGACTGGCACATCCCGGTCGACGCCGCCGAGGGCGCCACGACGGTGAAGGTGAAGGAGCCGGTGCCCGGCCGCGCTCCCGTCACCGCGCCGGTGATCGACGGGCGCGCCGAGTTCTACGGCCGCCACGTCGGCGTCTACACGGTCGACACCGGCGACGCGGTCTTCGCGGTCGCCGCCAACCTCGCCGATCCGCTCGAGTCGGCGATCAAGCCGGAGAGCTCCATCACGCTGGGCGGCAAGAAGCTCGAGGGCGCGCCCGAATTCGCGACCTCGGTCACCCGGTCGATCTGGGTCTGGCTCATCCTCGCGGCGGTCGCGCTGAGCCTCATCGAGTGGATGACGTACAACCGCCGGATCACGGTGTAACCGCATGCGCGCCCCCAGCCGCCCCTTCATGATTCGCCTCGCGATCGCCGCCGCGGTCGCGATCGCGATCTTCTTCGCGGTGCGCATCTTCCTGGTCCAGGACCGGGCGGCGGGCAGCTTCAGCTGGGACGGCCGCGAGATCACGCTGCTCGAGCCGCGCTGGTTCTACCTGCTCGCGCTCGTGCCCTACGTCTTCGTGGTCGTCGGCGAGACGCTCTCGGATCTCTCGATCGCGCAGCTCATCCTCTCGTGCGCCTGGCGCAGCTCGCTGGTCGCCGGGCTCGCGCTCGCGCTCGCCCGGCCCAGCATCGTCTCGGAGAACACCAAGGTCGCGACCGTCGTGCTCGTCGACGTGTCACCGTCGATCTCGGACAAGCAGCTTGCGGCCGCGCAGCAGTACGTCGACGACGCCTGGAAGGCGCGCCAGGGCGAGGACCAGCTGTTCGTGGTCTCGTTCGGCGAGCGCCCGCGCACGCTGGCGGCGGTGAGCGGCGCGGCGCCGCGCATCGCCCGCCACGCCGAGGACGCGCCCGGCACCGACATCCAGGCCGCGCTGCAGCTCGCCTACGGCCTCTACCCACCCGGCTACCTGCCGCGCGCGGTCCTCATCACCGACGGCAACCAGACGTCGGGCGACGTGCTCGCCGAGGCCTACAAGGCGCACGAGTTCGGCGTGAAGGTGTCGTGGCAGGTCTTCGACGCCGACCGCAAGAAGGAGATCCGCGTGGTCGCGCTGCACCTGCCCGACGAGGTCAAGGTGGGTGCGCCGTTCGACGTGATCGGCGAGATCTGGTCGACGCACGACGAGGAAGTCACGCTCAGCCTCCGCCAGGACGACTTCCCCAACGGCCTCGAGCCGATGAAGACAGTCACGCTGCACGAGGGCGTGAACCGCGTCTCGTTCAAGAGCGAGGCCAAGGCTGCCGGCTTCAGCACCTACAAGCTGACCCTGCGCCAGCCCAAGGAGGACAGCGAGCGCGCCAACAACGAGACGGTCGCGACCGCGCCGGTGAAGGGCCGCCCGCGCGTGCTCTACATCGAGGGCGAGTACGAGCGCCAGCCGCAGGTCGCCGCGTACCTCAAGAAGGCGCTCGAGCGCGAGAACATCGACGTCGAGGTGCGCGGCGCGCGCGGCGTGCCGTCCACGGCCAAGGAGCTCGAGCGCTACGATCTCATCCTGCTCTCCGACGTGGCGCAGATGTACCTGGGGCTGGCGCAGATGCAGGCCATCGAGAGCTACGTGCGCGACCTGGGCGGCGGCTTCATCATGGCCGGCGGCGAGGACTCGTTCGGCCCGGGCGGCTACCAGGGCACGCGCATCGAGAAGATCCTGCCGGTGCGCTTCGACGGCGAGAAGGAGAAGTCGCAGCCCTCGCTGGCCATCGCGCTGGTGATCGACCGCTCCGGCTCCATGTCAGGCATCAAGATGGAGATGGCCAAGGAGTCCGCGCGCGCCACCGCCGAGATCCTCGAGCCCGACTCGCTGATCACGGTCATCGCGTTCGACAACCAGCCGTACACGGTGGTGCGCGTGCAGCGCGCGTCCAACCGGCTGCGCATCTCGACCGACATCGCGCGCATCCAGCCGGGCGGCGGCACCAACATCCTGCCCGCGTTGCAGGAGGCCTACCAGGTCATGGCGCCGGTGAACGCCAAGGTCAAGCACGTGATCCTCATGTCTGACGGCCAGGCCAGCTACGAGGGCATCGCCGAGCTGTGCCGCGAGATGCGCTCGAACCGCATCACGGTCTCGGCGATCGGCGTCGGCGACGCCGACCGCAACCTGCTGCAGATGGTCGCCGAGAACGGCGAGGGCCGCTTCTACCTGGCCGAGGACGCGAACGATCTGCCCAAGCTCTTCATCAAGGAGACGCAGGAGGTGCAGAAGTCGCAGCTCGTCGAGGACGTGGTCAAGGCGATCGTGGTCAAGAGGGTCGAGACCATCGAGGGTACCGGCGTCGAGGACGCGCCGTTTTTGCACGGCTACGTGTCGACGAAGGCCAAGCCGCTCAGCGAGGTCATCCTGGTCTCCGACGAGCGCGGCGAGCCGCTGCTGGCCCGCTGGCGCGTCGGCCTGGGCCAGGTGGTCGCGTGGACCAGCGACGTGAAGAACCGCTGGGGCGCCGAGTGGCTCACCTGGCCGGGCTACGGCCGCTTCTGGGCGCAGGTGGTGCGCTCGACCATGCGCCACAAGCAGTTCGAGAGCTACGACCTGTCGGCGACCGTGGTCGCCGGGCGCGCGCGCGTGGTCGTCGACGCGGTGAGCCGCGACGATCGCTTCGTCAACGACATGGAGACCACGCTCGAGGTGATCGACCCGCGCGACTCCAAGGTCAAGCGCACGCTCACCATGGACCAGACGGCGGCGGGTCGCTACGAGTCGGAGTTCACCGTCGACCGCTACGGCACGTACATCCTGAAGGCGATCCACCGCCGCGACGGCCAGGTGGTCGCGGAGTCGACCGGCGCGGTCGCCCTGCCCTACCCGGCCGAGTACCTGAGGTCGACGCCCAACCTCGAGCCCCTGCAGCAGGCGGCGATCATCACCGGCGGCGCCACGCGGCCCAAGGCGAGCGAGATCTTCGCTCGCGCCGGCGAGAGCATCAAGTACCACCGGGACCTCTGGCCCTACGTGCTCATGGTCGTGGCGATGCTGTTCGTGATCGACGTGTTCCTGCGCCGCGTCCGGCTGTTCGGCTACCGCTCTGTGAAGTTCTAGCCGCGTTGTTGCGCGGCGCAGGCCGCTCCCGCCGGCGCGGCCCGCGGAGTTCTGACGCCCGGTGCTGCGCGGACCTCGGGAAACCGCGACATTTGTTCCATACCCGCACCCCGCCTTCGCTGCTAACATACCGGAATCATGAAGACCCTCCAGCTGGCGCGCCCCTTGCTGCCAGCTACGGCCATGAGCCATGGCCTACGCTTCGGGTTCGCCCTGCTGGCGACCTCGTTTCTGCTCGGCGGTTGTCCCGATGATCCCAGCGCCAGCCCCGACGCGGGCGTCGACGCCGGCTTCGCGCCGTGGACGCTCGAGAACCCGGGCGAGGGCGGCTTCCAGTTCGTCACGCCCGAGTTCCAGGTCGCGCCCGGCGAAGAAGTGCAGATCTGCTACTTCCTCACCATGCCCGACCTGAACGCCGGCCAGGACATCTGGATGGAGCGCGTGAAAACCGCGATCAACCCGGGCAGCCACCACATGAACGTCTTCCGCGTGAAGACGATCGTGGCGCTCGACGGCGCGGCCGGCGACGTGGTCACCAACGGCGAGTGCTTCAAGAGCCCCAACTGGGCCGACTGGCCGCTGGTCGCCAACTCGCAGAACTCGAACCCGGCCGACCCGTACACCGACTGGCAGCTGCCCGAGAACGTGGCGCACCGCTTCTCGCCCGGCGAGAAGCTCATGGTCCAGGTGCACTACGTGAACGCGGGCACGCAGGAGACGCCGTTCGGCGGCAAGGCCGGCCTGAACTTCTACAAGTCGCAGGCTCAGACTCCCGTGGAGCTGGGCACGCTGTTCGCGACCCAGCAGTCGATCCGCGTGTGCCAGTCGAATCCGACGCCCTCGTACTCTGGCTCATGCGGCTTCGGCGACGGCGCGGGCGTCACCGTGATCGCGGCGAACGGACACTTCCACTCGCGCGGCAAGCAGTTCTCCATGTTCAAGTGGGACGGCGTCACCGCCGAGGCGCCACCGGCGACCGATCGCTTCTACGCCAGTGACTCGTGGGACGAGCCGATCATGTCGACGGACATGAGCGTGCCCATCGCCTCGGGCGGCGGCGTGTGGTGGACCTGCGACTTCCAGTGGTTCCCGCCGGTCGCGCCGGTCACCTGCGCCGACATCAACGCCGCCGACACGCAGATGGAGAACGACTGCTGCTACAAGTTCGGCGGCAAGGTGGAGACGAGCGAGCACTGCAACGCGTTCGTCTACTACTACCCGAAGGTCGACTCGACCGACGTCTTCTGCAACTGATGCCGCGGCGTGCGCGCGCCACGGTGTTCGCGCTCGGGCTGGTGCTCGCGCTGCTCGCCGCGTGCCCCGAAGACGAGCCGGACGCGTGCTTCATCGGCGACCCGGCGCTGCCTGCCGAGATCGAGCTCGTGGTCATGCAGGTGGGTGGGGGATTCGTGCCAATCGTGGAAGGTGGCAGCGTGCCGATCATGAAGCCTCCCCAGGGTGGCAAGGTGATCGCGCCCGGCGTGCTGGCGCGGAACCTCGATGGCTGCGGGCTCACCATCAATGCGTCCTTGCGCGACGAGTGCACCGGCAAGCTGCTCGGCGTCGAGCAGCGGCCGATCAACCTGCGCGCGCGCGCCGACGGCTGGGGCGAGCCACAGGATCCGGTGCAGCTCTCGAACTACTCCAACCTGGCGACCTGCCCGCGCCCGATCGCCTCGCGCGACGTGGAGGACGAGCCCTACCTGCTCGCGATCAAGGTGACCGACAAGCGCGGCCGCGTGGCCGAGCGCAGCGTGCACGTGGTGCCGGTGTGCGCCGAGCCCGAGAACGCGGTCGAGTGCCGCTGCGAGTGCGACGCCGACTACGCGCTCGGCGACATGTGCTCGCCCGAGCCCGACGGCGGGCCGACGCCGGGCACATGCCCCGACGACGCCGGCGTCGGCGAGGACGGCGGACGATGAAGGCGCAGCAGCTCGCGTGGTGGCTCCTGGCGACGCCGCTGCTCCTGGCCGCCGACTGCGGCGGTGGCGAGCCGTGCGACGAGGGCTGGCGCGAGCACGCACCCGCGGGCACGCCCGATCGCGTGGTCCTGTCCGCCGCGCACGCGCCCGGATCCGACGCCGTGTACTTCGTCGGCGGCGGGCTGGGCGTACCGGGAGCCAAGGCGCTCGCGGCGCTCGGCGACGCCGCCTCGTGGACCGAGCTGCCCGTCGGTGATCATGACGAGACCCTGTGGTGGGCCTGGGTCGCGCCCGGCCCCGCGACCGATGTGTGGATGGTCGGTGAGCGCGGCCTCGTGCTGCGCTGGGACGGCACGAGCTTCACCGAGCTCGACTCGGGCACCGACGCGACACTCTTCGGCGTCTGGGGCAGCGCCTCCGACGACGTCTGGATCGTCGGCGGCACGGCCGGCACGACCGCCGGCGAAGACGGCGTGATCGCGCACTGGAACGGCAGCGCGTTCGCGCACGACGACAGCGCGCCGGTCGCCAGCGTGGCGCTCTTCAAGGTCTGGGGCACGTCGGCGAACAACGTGTGGTTCGTCGGCGAGGGCGGCACGCTCCTGAACCGGCAGAACGGCAGCTGGTTCGACTACCGCCCGGGCATGTTCACCGACCGCAACGTGCTCACCGTGCATGGCTGCGCCGCGGACGACGTCTGGGCGGTGGCCGGCCAGGACCTTCTGCACTTCGACGGCGTCACCTGGGCCAAGCCCGCCGAGCCGGTCCTGCTCTCCGATGCGAACGGCGTGTCCTGCGCGGGCGGCAGCGTACTGGTCGTCGGCAACGGCGGCATGAAGTGGCGCCGCGACGCGGCCGGCACGTGGTTCGACGAGCAGTTCTCCGCGCCCTTCGACACCGACTTCCACGGCGCCCTCGTCGTCGACGACGCCTCGATGTGGGCGGTCGGCGGCAGCTTCAACGCCCCGGTCAGCGCGGGCGCCCGCAAGGGCGTCCTGGGGCGATTCGCTCGCAGCGTCTGTCAGTAGCGGCGCATCGCTTGCGCACGCCGAAAACGCACGTCCCGGTGCTATAAACCGCGCCAATGACGCGCAAACGAATCCTGGCGACGCTGCTCGCCCTGACCCTGCTTTCCTGCAAGAGCGGCCCGAGCGCGGCACCCCAGACGGGCGCGGCCGGCCCGGGCGGAGACACCACCGGCGCCGCGGCAGGCGGCGGAGCGGCGGGCGCACCGTCGGGCCCCGCCGGCGCACCGAAGCTGGTGCGCACGCTCGAGGGCATCACCGAGTACGTGCTCGACAACGGCATGCAGGTGCTGCTGTTCCCCGACAACTCGAAGGACACGGTGACCGTCAACGTCACCTACCTGGTCGGCTCGCGCCACGAGGGCTACGGCGAGACCGGCATGGCGCACCTGCTCGAGCACATGCTGTTCAAGGGCTCCAAGAACGTCATGGATCTCGACGAGCAGCTCGAGAAGCGCGGCGCCACCTACAACGCCTCGACCTGGTACGATCGCACGAACTACTTCGAGACGCTCCCCGCCAAGGAGGACAACCTCGAGTGGTCGCTGCGCATGGAAGCCGACCGGATGCTCCACGCGCTCATCAAGCAGGAGGACCTGTCGTCAGAGTTTTCGGTCGTGCGCAACGAGATGGAGAGCGGCGAGAACAACCCGGCCGCGATCCTCGAGGAGCGCGTGCTGTCCACGTCGTACCTCTGGCACAACTACGGCAAGTCGACGATCGGCGCGCGCTCCGACGTCGAGGGCGTGCGCGCCCCGACCCTGCGCCGCTTCTACGAGAAGTATTACCAGCCCGACAACGCGGTGCTGGTGGTCGCCGGCAAGTTCGATGCCGCCAAGGCTCTGACGCTGGTCAACCAGACCTTCGGCGCAATCCCGCGCCCGGCGCGCCAGCTCGACGCCACCTACACGGTCGAGCCGGTGCAGGACGGCGAGCGCATCGTCACCCTGCGCCGCGTCGGTGACGTCGGCGTCGTCGGCCTCGCCTACCACACCGTCGCCAGCTCCGACCCCGATGCGTCCGCCGTCGACGCGCTCGGCGACCTGCTGGTCGCCGAGCCCTCGGGCCGCCTGTACAAGGCGCTCGTGCAGAGCGGCCTGGCCACCAGCGTGTACGTGAGTGGCTTCCCCGCGCACGACCCGGGTGTGCTGCTGGTCTTCGCAACGGTGAGCGGCAACAAGCCGCTCGAGCCGGTGAAGAACAAGATGATCGAGGTCGTCGAGGGCCTGAGCAAGACCAAGATCACCGAGGAAGAGATCGCGCGCTTCCGCGCCAAGGAGAAGAAGAACGCCAAGCTGCTGTTCTCCAACAGCGAGAGGCTCGCGACCCTGCTGTCCGAGTTCGCGGCCATGGGCGACTGGCGACTCCTGTTCCTGTCGCGCGACCGCAGCCTCGGCGTCACCGTCGAGCAGGCGCAGCGCGTCGCCGCGACCTACCTCAAGCCGTCGAACCGCACGCTCGGCATGTTCGTGCCCGAGAAGCAGAGCGATCGCGCACCGCTCACGCAGCGGCCCGACGTCGCCGCCGCCGTGAAGGACTACAAGGGCCAGCCGCCCATCGCCGAGGGCGAGGCGTTCGTCTACACGCTGGAGAACATCGAGAAGCGGACCACGCGCGGCAAGCTCAAGAACGGGCTCGCCTGGGCCATGCTGCCCAAGGAGACCCGCGGCGACGCCGTGCGCGCCAAGCTGACCCTGCGCTTCGGCACCGAGAAGGACTTCAAGGGCAAGGTCGAGGCGACCGAGTTCCTCGGCGACATGCTGCGCCGCGGCAGCAAGAAGCACACGTTCCAGCAGCTCTCCGACGAGCTCGATCTGCTCGAGGCCGACGTCTCGTTCTCCAGCGCTCCGGGCCAGGTCAACATCGCCATCACGACGACGCGAGAGAACCTGCCCGCGGTGTTGACGCTGGTGAACGAGATGCTGCGCGAGCCGGCCTTCCCCGCCGATCAGCTCGAGGTCCTGCGCAAGGAGACCCTGACCGGCCTCGAGGAGCAGCGCTCGCAGCCCGACGCGCTCGCAGGCAACAGCTTCGAGCGCAGGGCCCAGCCAAAGCACAAGGATGACGTGAGGTACGCGCCGACCCCCGACGAGAAGATCGCGCGTGTAAAGGCGGTCAAGCTCGCCGACATCAAGAGCCTGCACGCGCTCCTCGGCGGCAGCCATGGCCAGTTCACTGTCGTCGGCGACTTCGACGCCAAGGCCATCGGTGACCAGGCCGAAGCGCTGTGGGGCAGCTGGAAGTCGCCCAGGCCGTTCAAGCGCATCGAGGACACGTACGCCGAGACCCCCGGCTCGGTCGAGCTCATCGACACGCCCGACAAGGAGAACGCTGTCATCATCGCGGGTTACGCGATCGCGATGCGCGACGACGACGCCGACTACCCGGCGATCCGCGTGCTCAACTACGTGCTGGGCGGCAGCGGATTCACCTCGCGCCTGATGAAGCGCCTGCGCGAGAAGGATGGCCTCTCCTACGGCGCAGGCTCGGGTTTCGACGCCCACCCGATCGACGTGCTCGCGGTGTTCTCGTGCGGCGCGATCCTGGCGCCGCAGAACGCGGCCAAGGGCATGGCCGCCATGCTCGAGGAGATCGAGCGCTTCGCGCGGGACGGCCTCACCGCCGCGGAGCTCGAGAACGCGCGCAGCGGCTACGTGAAGGACTTCGAGCGCGGCCTGTCGAACGACGGCTTCGTGCTGGCTCAGCTGCAACAAGGGCTCTTCATCGGCCGCACGATGGACTACTACGCGCAATTCAACGCCAAGGTCTCGGCGCTGACGCTGGAGCAGGTGAACGCGACGGCGAAGAAGTACATCAGGCCGGGCTCGCTCATCCAGGCCACCGGCGCCGACAAGAAGAAGGCGGAAGCCGCCCCCGCGCCCGCGAAGCCGTAGGCTATTTCCAGAGGCTATGGCCCTGGCAGCCATCCTCGTCGGCTTTCGCTAGAACATCAGGGCATGGCGACCGCGGGACCGTTCGCCACCTCCAGCGACGTGAACGGCGTGGCGGCTCCCGTAGCCGGCTCGCCGAGGCCACTTGGCGCATCTTGGGTCGATGTGCTGGATAACCAGCTGAAATCACCTGGGGCCGGGCCGCCGAACTGGCTGTCACGAATTTTGCAGCCAGCAGCGGCCATGACCTACCCCGCCGCGCGCATGAGGCTCTCGCTGTTCTCGACCGCAGTCGCCTTGGCCCTCGGGGCCGGATGTGTCGATGAGCCCGACGAGAGCTCGTACGGGGAGCTCGCCTCCCCCATTGGAGAGAGCACCGCCATCTTCTGCCCGCCCGGGACCTCCGCCGATCTCAGCAAGGGCTACTGCGTCGACACCGACAACGCCTATGGCCCCTTCACCAGCGCCATGATCGCGGCCTGTCAGGGCGCGCAGGGCGGCGGCGCCTGCGTGGCGACGCGCACCTTTCAGATCGACGGCCACAACGTGCAGATTCCGCGCTGGGGAAAGAACTTCGCCGCGTCGCTGCGCGGCACCGGCAGGTGTATGGCGGGTGCAACGTTCGACGCCTCGCTCGGCGCCTGCATCGAGGGCGCGAACGCGTTCGGCCCGTTCCCGACGGCCATCTTGGCCGCGTGCGTGGCCAATTCGGGCGGCGACGCCTGCTACTCGAACCGCTGGAGCAGGTCGTTCTACGCGAGCCTGGCGAGCCACCCGCGCCCGAACTTCGCCGCTGCCGACACCCTCGAGTACCATGACGTCACGCCAGGCGCCGATCGCTCGTTGCCCGCGGGCGGCTCGGTCACGACCGGTCACATGCAACGCCTCGGTCGCGAGTATTCGCGCAATCTGCATCTGGTCACGTTCGATGACGGCTACGTGGGCGTCTTCACCAACGCCCTTCCGAACCTCGCGGCCGATGGGGTGCCCGCGGTCGCGGCCATCATCGTCGACGCAACGCGCGACTCGGGCTCGCCCGACGCACAGTCGACCCACATGTCGCGCGCCGAGCTGACCGCGCTCGTCCGCGCCGGCTGGGTGCTCGCGCTGCACGCCGGCAGCGGCGCCGAGCACGAGCTCAACTATGCACGCGAGGCCGAGATCCTGCGCACCGGACAGATCACGAGCAGCGGCCGGTCGCCGGCCACGATCAGCCTGTCGGATGCACGCGCGGTCGACTACCTCGGCGATCTCACCTTCCAGAGCGGCGCCCCCAGCCAGCGCTTACTCGACCAGCTCCGCGCCGACCGTGCGCGCGCCGTGGGGTTCATGAATGCCGGCGACAGCAGCACCGAAGCCGCGACCCACGCGCTGGCGGATCGCCTTTACGGACAGCGTCAGCGCCTGGCGCAGCAGGCGGGCATTCCGATCGTCGCGATCGACACGATCATCTATCCGCACAGCGAGAGCAACGGCATCGTCCGCGCGGCCGCGGCGCGCGCCGGCTTCGTGCGCGGCTACGCCGGCGGCGCCATCGGTGATGCGGCGGATGCATTCAACCTGCCCCGCCGCTGGATGAACGACCAGACCAACGTACCGTAGCTCAGGTCGGCCGCTTCCTCGCGTTCGACGCCATCCAGGCGACGACGAGCGGCTCGTCGTCGCCCTTTCCGACCCGTGGGTTTGGCTTCGGCGTGCTGGGTGGGCCCAACGTCCCGGGGTCGAAGGCGACCGGCTGGGTGTACACGGACGACGAGGCTCACAACAACAACAACAACAACACCGTCGTCAACAGCACGAACGCGGACCTCTCGGCGATCTTGTCGACCGGCACCAACACGAAACTGTTCACCGTTCGCGTCGAGTAGCGCGCGCGCCCGTGAGCTCCCCGTCGCGGGCGTCGCGCGGCCTCAGGGAGACCACGCGAGCGCGCTCATCGCCGCGTTGAGCAGCGCCGAGAGGGCGTCGACGACGAAGATGAGGGCCATCGGCCCGCGCAAGACGTCCCACGGCGCGCCGCCGACGCGCCCGCCCTTCAGCGCGAGCGGCACGTTGAACGCGAGCTGCGAGGCGTGGGCGACCGCCGACGCAAAGAAGACGAGCCACGCCCAGTCGAACGCGCCCGTGCGCCACCACGAGCCCAGCGCCGCCGCCGAGAGCGCGGCCATCGCCAGGTTCATCCCGCCGAGGAAACGGAGCGCGGCGACGAGCGCCTCGTGCGATGCCTCGGCGGCGGCCGCGCGCGTCGTCAGCATCATGACCGCGCGCCGAGGGCGCAGCGCGAACAGCCAGAACGCGAGGCCGAACCAGACGACGTTGACCACGCACGTGAACACGCAGCCTCGCTCCATCGGCGTGCACTCTAACCTGGCCAAGGACACGCACGCTGCTACATGTGTC
>JBKJOI010000516.1:0-12494 GCA_046595695.1 Haliangiales bacterium
CTCGAGGCCGCCGCGGCCGAGCAGCGCCGCAAGGAGCTGGACGCCGCCCGCGACGAGGCCGAGCGCGGCGGCGCCGGCGGCCTGATCCTCGACGGCTGCGCTGGTGGTCGGGGCGGCGCTGAACAGCGGGCGCGGCGGCAGCGCGGCGGTGCGCTCGGCGTACCACGCGCGCGGCGACTCGGAGGCGGCCGGCACCTTGGGCAGGCGATCGGCGAGCGGGGTGGCCACGACGGCGCCCGGCCTGGGGGTCTGGGCGCCGCTCATACGAGCTTCTCCCCGCTGCCGCCGGGCAGCGTCAGGCGACCGTCGGCGGCGAGCCGCGTGGCGCACTCGACGACCTCGCGCTGCGCCTTCTCGACGTCAGACAGGCGCGTCGGCGGCATGAGCGACAGGTCCTCGCGCATCTGCTCGGCCGCGCGCGACGAGATGGCCGAGAGGAACAGCTCGCGCATCGACTCGCTGGCGGTCTTGAGCGAGAGCAGGAGCGTCTCGCTGGCGACCTCGCGCATGAGCGTCTGGATCTCGCGCACACCCAGCCGCGACAGGTCCTCGAAGGTGAACATGGCGTCGCGCACCTTGGGCGCGATCATGGCATCGAGCTCGCCGAGCGCCCCGAGCACGCGCTCGGAGTCCTTGGGCGGCAGCTCGTTCAAGAGGCCGGCCGCAAAGGCCACGCCGTCGAATGCTTGACGCTGGCCTGCGTTGGCGAGGCCGCCGGCGGCTTGCAGCGCGCGCGCGAGCGCCTCGGAGGCGACTTCGATGGCGTGCGCCGGGATCTCGGCGAGCGACGCGATGCGCGCCAGCAGGTCACCCTGGCGCTCGGGCGGCAGCTCGAGCAGGACCTTGCCGGCCTGCTCGCGCGGCAGCTGCGAGAGGATGACCGCGGCGACCTGCGGGTGCTCCTCGAGCAGCAGCTCGGCAAGCGTGTTGGCGCGCGCCGAGCGGATGGTGTCGAGCGCCTTGGGCGCCCCGGCGGACGACTCGAGCAGGCGCTGCGCGCGCTCGCCGCCGAGGGCGCTGGTGGTGAGCTTGCGCAGGTACTCGCCGCCGCCGCCCTTGGGCAGGGGCGAGCGCAGCTGCTCGTCGAAGTCCTCGAAGGTGGCGTCGAGCGCCTCGGTGGGCAGCTTGTCCATCTTGTCGACGCACTCGACCAGGCGGCGCAGCTCCTTCTCGCTCAGATGGCGCAGCAGCTCGCACGCGAGCGGCTCCTCCATGGCGAGGATCACGAGCGCGGCCTTCTGCGGGCCGGAGAGGCGCACGGGGGTCATGTGCTGCCTCGCGTGGTCTCTTCGGGCGCCTCGTTGAGCCAGGCCGACAGGACGCGCGCGGCGCGGACGGTGTCACCCTTGGCGGCCTCGATGACCCGTTCACGGGGCGCACGGCCCGGCAGCTCGAGCGAGCTCCCCGCAGCGCCGGCGCCGCCGGGCAGCTGGGCCTCGAGGTCGCCGACGCGCACCGGCAGGCCCGGCACGAACTGCGCCACGGCGGTGCGGCGGTTGCGGCCGCGCATCAGCAGCACCGTCGCCAGCACCGCGAGCGCGGCCACGCCGGCGCCCACGCCGATCACGATCGGCTTGGAGACCGGCCAGCCCGCGGGCGCCTCGATCGTGTCGAACGGCGAGGCGGTCACGAAGGGCACGCTGTGGACCTCGATCTTGTCGCCGCGCTCGACCTCGATGCCGGCGGCCTCGCGCGCCAGCGACTCGAAGTGCGCGAGCTCCTTGGCGGTGCGCGCCACGACCTTCTGCTTCTTGCCGGTGCCCTGGACCACGCCGTCGACGAGCACGGCGACGTGCAGGCGCTTGACCTTCTCGCGCGGGCCGATGGTCCGGCTCACGATCTTGCTGACCTCATAGTTCTTGGTCTCCGACAGGCGCGTGAGCCCGCCGCCGACGCCGCCGGCCCCGCCCTGCGAGGGCGGCGGCGCGCCCGGCAGGTTGCCCCGCGCGCCCGCGACGCCGCCCGAGTTGCCGGCCACGGCGCTCTCGGAGCCCTCGACGGTGCGCGACTCGCTGCGCAGCGCCACGGTGTCCTTGTCGAAGGCCTCCTCGGTGCGCTCGGTCTGGCTACGGTCGAGCTCGGCGGTGACGGTGACCTCGAGGTGACCCTCGCCGACGAGCGGCATCAGGATGGCCTCGACGCGCTTGGCCAGCGAGGCCTCGAGCGCGTGCTTGCGGGTGTCGTCCTCGCCCGAGTCGTCGCCGGTGGACAGCACGCGGCCGCTCTCGTCCACGACCGTGACCCGTTCGGGCGAGAGACCCTCGATGCTGGACGCGACCAGGTGCACGATGCCGCGCACCTCGGGGGCCGACAGGGTGCGCCCGCGGCGCAGCTTGAGCAGCACCGAGGCGGTGGGCGGCTCGTCGTCCTGGCGGTAGAGCGAGCGCTCGCGCAGCGCCAGGTGGACGCGCGCGGCCTCGACCGCGTCGAGCGACGAGATGCTGCGCTGCAGCTCGCCCTGGAGCGCGCGCCGGTAGTTCATCTGCTCGACGAAGCTGGTGGCGCCGAACGATTGCTTGTCGAAGACCTCGAAGCCGACGCCGCCGCCCTTGGGGATGCCGCGCTGCGCGAGCGCGATGCGCACCTCGGGGACCTTGTCCTCGGCGACGCTGATGGCGGTGCCGCCGTGATCGAGCCGGTAGGGCACCTTCATGGTGGCCAGCTCGGCGGCGATCTCGCCGGCGTCCTCGGGGGCGAGGCCGGTGTACATGGTGGTGAAGTTGGTCGGCGTGGTGCGCGAGACGAGCAACCCGATCACGATCAGCGTGCCGACCAGGCCACCCACGAGGGCCAGGCGGCGACGCGTCGACAGGCCGGTCCACAGGAGGCGGCTCTGGTCAGCGATCTTCTTGAACTCGGGCGCCATCTAGGTCTTCGTTTCCCTTCGTTACAGCGGGGTGTTCATGAGCTCGCGGTACGCCTCGAGCATCCGATTCTTCAGGGTCACCGCGTAGCGCAGCCCGATGCTGGACTTCTCCGCGGCGATGAGGGTCTCGTGGATGCCGACCTCGGGGTCGCCGGCGGCGAAGCGGGTGGCCGCGTCGTTCGCGGTGTTCTCGAGCGAGCGGGCGTCGCCGATCGCCTTGGCCAGCGCGTCGCCGAAGTCGACGCCGTTCGAGGCGGCCGGGCCGCTCGCACGCTGGGTCGTGATCGCGGGGGCGATCGGGGCGATGGGCGCGGCGCTGATGGGGCTTATGGCCATGGTTACTTGCCGATCGAGAGCGCGCTCTCGGCCATGTGGACAGCGGTCGACAGCGCGGTGACGCCCGCCTCGTAGGCGCGTGACGCCGTGATCATGTCGACCATCTCCTCGACGACGTTGACGTTGGGGTACGCGACGTAGCCGTCGATGTTGGCGTCGGGGTGGCCGGGGTCGTACTCGAGCCGCGGCGGCGTGGTGTCCTGGATGATCTGGGCGACGCGCACGCCGTGCACGGCGCTCGACGATCCGCCCGCCTTGGCGCCCGCGATGTTGTCGTACGCCTGCTGCGACTCCAGCACCACGTCACGGCGCTGGTAGGGACCGCCCTGGTCGGTGCGCGTGGTCTGCACGTTGGCGAGGTTCGACGACGCGACGTTGAGACGTTCGCGCTGTGCGTTGAGCCCCGACGCCGAGACCTGCATGGCCGTGAAGAAATCCATTGGTCGTCTCCTTACCCGTTGCCGTCCGAGGCGGCGTAGCGCAAGAGAGCCAGGCGCCGTGACGCCAGCTCGGTGGAGGTCCCGTAGCGGACGCGGTTGGCGTCGATCTTGGCCAGCTCGCGCTCGAGCTCGACGGTGTTGCCGTCGAGGCCGGGCCCGCCGGGCGAGTCGTCGAAGGACAGCCGCGCGCCGTCGCCGTCCACGCTCACCAGGTGTCGCTCGTCGGTGCGCGCGAGTGCGCCCGGCGCGGTGCCGGCGGGGATCTCCTCCAGATCGATCGACCGGTAGCCAGGCGTATCCAGGTTCGCGACGTTGCCCGCGAGCACCGAATGGCGCTCGCGATGGAACGTCATCGCTTGCTCCAGCCGATCGACGCCGTCGAACATCGTCTTCATCGGAGCTAGATAAAGCAAATGCTCGGCCAGTCTTGGGACCGGCCAACTGCTTGTTTTACTTGAGAGGGGAGAAGGAGAGCGGCGAAGGGCGCGGCAGTTTTGACGATCGGATCAGGTGCCGAGCTTGCGGAGCTTCTCGACCAGGGTCGTGCGATTCAGGCCCAGGAGCGCGGCGGCCTCGGTGCGGTTGCCCGAGGTGCGCTCGAGGGCGATGCGGATGAGGCGCTGCTCGACGTTGTCGACGGCGCTCTTCAGGTTCAGGCCCTCGGCGGTGTCGTTCGCGGCCGGCGCGGCGACGGCCGCCAGCGGCGCGCGCATCGTGGCCGAGCCGCGCACCACCCGGCGCGTGGCCAGCGTGATGTCCTGCGCGAGGAGCGGGCCGTCGTCGTGCTTCAGCACGACCGCGCGCTCCATGGTGTTGGCGAGCTCGCGCACGTTGCCCGGCCAGGCGTGGGCGCACAGCACCTGCGCGGCCTCGTCGGAGAGCTCGGAGACGCTGCGCCCGATGGCGGCGCTGGACTGGATCACAAAGTGGCGCGCTAGCGCGGGGATGTCCTCGCAGCGCTCGCGCAGCGCGGGCAGGTCGACGCGGATCACGCTGAGGCGGAAGAAGAGGTCGCGGCGGAAGGTGCCCAGCTCGACCATCTCCTCCAGGTCGCGGTGGGTGGCGGCCACGATGCGCACATCCACCGGCACGCCGCGATCGGCGCCGAGCGCGGTCACGGTCTTGTCCTGCAGCACGCGCAGGAGCTTGGCCTGGGCGGCCAGCGGCATGTCACCGATCTCGTCGAGGAACAGGGTGCCGCCGTTGGCGGCGAGCAGGCGGCCTTCGCGCGCGGCGACGGCGCCGGTGAAGGCGCCGCGCGTGTGCCCGAAGAGCTCCGACTCGATCAACGAGTCGGGGATGGCGGCGCAGTTGAGCGCGACGAACGGCTTGTCCGCGCGGCGCGAGCCCTTGTGTAGGGCGCTGGCCACCAGCTCCTTGCCCGTCCCCGTCTCGCCCGTCACCAGCACGGTGGAGTTGGTCTCGGCCACGCTGCGCAGCACCTCGAGCACGTGCATGAAGGTCGGATCGTCTCCGACCATGTCAGAAGCGTAACGACGTCTCCACTCCGCGATGCTGGGCCGGGCGATTCGAGTGGATTGCGCGAGCTCGTTCATGCCGCCTCCGTTGCCCGGGGACAGGAGCAAGATCAGGTCCAACTCTCAAAGGTCATGTAGTAAGTTAGATTACTGAAAATTGAGAACTAACAACTGCGGTGTTTGACGTTACTGCCAACAAATCAGGCTAGTTACAAAAATGTGCGGCAGCTCCCTTCACGCTCCTACTGTCGTAAGTCCGACGGCTAGGGTGTCATGGCCATGACATGCGGGAACCCACTCCCGCCTCAAGTCTTTGATGTATGCGGCCGAACCAAGAAGTTCATGGAGACGCCGAGCCCTCAGATCCTCGATCTCCTGTTCGAGCGCTGCTCCGAGGCGGTGTTCACGGTGGCCCGGGGCTCCATGCGCGTGGTCGCCGCCAACCACCGCGTCGAGGAGCTGACCGGCCTGTCGCGCCACGCGATCATAGGCGGTCACGCCGCGGTGCTGTTCGGCCGCCCCGAGGAAGAATCGGCGGCGATCCTCGAGCGGCCCGGGCTGCACGACGACGTCACCATGGTCCGCCTCGACGGCTACCCGGTGTTCGTGGAGCTGACCGTGGCCCACTGGGACGACGAGGCGCTGGGTCAGATGGCGGCATGCATCGCGCGCGACGCGACCGAGCGCATGCTGCTCGAGCGTGAGCTCATCGCCAAGCACATGGCGCTGTACGCGGCGCACACCGAGCTCGAGCACGCGGTCTCGGATCTCACCACGCGCAACCGCGAGCTGGCCGACCGGCACCGCGAGCTCGCGCTGACCAGCGCCCAGCTGTCCCTGGCCAGCCGCCGCGTGCTCATCGGCGAGATCTCGGCGGGTATCGCACACAGCCTGAACAACCCGCTCGGTGCGCTCGCCAGCGCCCACCGTCAGATGATGCTGGCGGTGCAGGAGGAGGGCTCCGCCAAGCTGGTCGAGCGCATCCAGCGCTTCGCCGACCGCGTGCGCAACGCGATCGCGCGCATGGAGGAGATCACGCACGCGGTGCGGCGCGCGCACCGCTCCGGCGTCGCCTCGACCGAGCGCCGCACAGTGCAGCTCGCCGAGGAGCTGCGCGTGGCGGAGATGATGTTCGAGTCGCGCTTCGTCGGCATCGAGGTCGAGACCGAGGTCGCCGCCGATCTGGAGGTGAACGTGCCACCCGCCGACCTGCAGCACGTGCTGTGGAATCTGATCGACAACGCCATCCGCGTCATGCCCGCGGGCGGGCGCCTGCACATCGACGCGCGCCGCGAGGCGGCCCGCGTGATCGTCGGCCTGGAGGACAGCGGCCCGGGCGTGTCCGAGGCGCGCCGGCCGCTGCTCTTCGAGGCGTTCAGCTCGGGCCGGCCGGACGGCAGCGGCCTCGGGCTGTGCACGGCACGCCGGCTCGCGTCGGCCTGGGGCGGCGACGTCTGCTTCGTGCCGACGCCGGCCGGTGCCCGCTTCGAGATCAGCTTCGCGGCGATCGGTGCCGCATGAGCCTGCTCCAGCTCGTCCGGCAGCGCATCCTCATCGTCGACGACGACCAGGACGTGCGTGAGTCGCTCCACGACGAGCTCGTCGGCGAGTACGACGTCGAGACCGCCGCGGGTGGCCGCGAGGCGCTCGATCGCCTGGGCCGCCAGGCCTACGACGTCGTGATCTCCGACCTGCGCATGCCCGACATCGGCGGTGTCGAGGTGCTCGAGCGCGCGCACTGCCTGCAGCCCGAGGCGGTTCGCGTGCTCTTGACCGGGTTCCTCGACGAGGACGCCCGCCTCGCCACGCTGCGCGACGACGCACCCTTCAAGATCGGCAAGCCCTGGCACGGCACCATCGAGGTCACGCTCAAGCGCGCGCTCGAGCACCGCGAGATCACCCGGCGCATGGCGCGCCAGATGGAGGATCTGAGCCGTATCGAGGACGAGCTGGCGCAGGCGCCCGGCGTGGTCGGCCTGGCGCGCGTGCTGCTCGAGCGGCTGGCGGCGACCGACGGCGTGCTGGTCGCCGCGGTGACCACCACGATCGCCGGGGTGCGTCAGGACGTCCTGCGTACGGCGCCGCGGGTCGCCGGCGGCGGTGGCACGCCGTGGGTCCTCGACGAGCCGCTCACGCCCGATGGCGGCGTGCGCCTCGAGGTGCGCGGGCGCTCGCCGTCCACGCAGGCGTTCGCGCAGGCGCTGGTCGCGCGCGCGCGCCGGCGCTGCGCCGACGCGCCGGCGCTGCGCATCGCGGCGGCGGCAGGCAGCGACGAGCGCGCGCGCGCGCAGCTGCTCGCGATGGCGCGTCGCGCCGACGTGGGCGCGATGTCGGCCGCGGTCATGCACGAGCTGGCCTCGCTGCTGCAGCACTTCAGCATGCTCTCGCTCGACCTCGAGCCGCTCGCCGACCTGCACGCGGACCAGCCCAACATCGCGGAGTCGATCCGCGGCGCGCGCGACGCCAGCGAGCGCATCCTGGTGCTGTTCCGCAACCTGCGCATGTTCATCTCGGGCAAGCGCCACGAGATCAAGCGCGTGACCATGGCGAGCGTGATCGAGCAGGCGTTCCTGCTGTGCGCGAGCTTCGCCCGGCCGCGCCGGCTCGTGCTCGACGTGGGCGGGAACGGCGCCGGCGCCGCGGCCGCGGCGGTCCACGGCGATCTCGCGCTGCTCACCCAGGTGCTGGTGAACCTCATCCGCAACGCCGTCGACGCGACGCCCGCGACCGGCTCGATCGAGATCGCGCTGAAGGTCGAGGGCGAGCAGGTGGTCGTCAGCGTCACCGACGACGGCCGCGGCGTGCCCGAGTCGCTGCGCACGCGCCTGTTCGAGCCGTTCGCGACCAGCAAGGACGCCCAGGCGGGCAGCGGGCTCGGCCTGGCGCTCTCGGCGCTCATCGTGAACGAGCACGCCGGCCAGCTCCTCCACATGGCCCCGCCGGGCGGCGGTGCGCGCTTCGTCCTGCGCCTGCCCCGCGCGAAGTAATCCTCTGGTTTTCGAGCCGGTGCCGCGGCTCACTCGACCAGATCGAGGAACGCCTTCGAGGTCTCGAGGCGGCGCATGAGCGCGGTGTGCACCTCCTCGACGTGGAGCGGCGACATGTTCAGGCGCTCGAGCATCGCGGCGGAGGGCGCCTCGGGCGCCGGCGAGCCGCTCTCGCCCAGGCGGTAGAAGCGGCACACCTCGTCGGCGAGCGCGACCACGTCCACGCCGCCCTGCAGCGTGGGCGAGAACTCGCGGCGCGTGCCGGTCTCGGGCGCGTGGTGGTGGCACTCGATGGCGGCGAGCAACATGCCGGGGAAGCGCCAGCGGCGCGCCAGCCGGCTGCCGACCCGGTCGTGCGAGGGCAGGCCGGCCTCCTTCTCGGAGAGGTTCATGCCCAGGCCCGAGCGCCGCGAGGCGTCGAGCGCGGCGCCGAAGCGCACCGGCTCGGCGATCGAGAGCGCGATCTTGCCGACGTCGTGCAGGAGGCCCGCGGTGAAGCAGGTCGAGGGATCGGGGTGGCGGATGCGGCGCGCGATGACCTCGGCGCAGGCGCCCACCGAGAGCGAGTGCAGCCACAGGCCGCGCGCGTCGAACTCCTGTCCGGCGGGCGTCTTGAGCGAGCTCAGCACCGAGACGCTGAGCACGAGCTGGTAGAGGGCGTTGAAGCCGATGAACGAGATGGCGCGTGAGACGTCGCTCACGCCGCCGGGGATGGCGTAGTACGACGAGTTGACCAGGCGCAGCACCTTCGCCGAGAGGCTGGGGTCGGTGCGCATGACCTCGGCGATCTCGCGAGCACCCGCGCGCGGGTCGTTGACCATCTCGCCCACGCGCAGCGCGACGACGGGCAGGGTCGGCAGGTTGTCGACGCGCGCGAGCACGTCGTCGACCGAGGCGGGCGTGGTGGGTGCGGCAGGCGTGGCGGGCGCGGTGGGCGCGGTGGGCGCGCGCGGTGCGGTGGGCGCGGGCGGGCAGGGCGGCAGTGGTGGCTCGCTCATATGGCGTCAGGCTCGTCGGCGTCGGCCAGGTCAGCGTCGATCACGTCCTCCGCGTCGATCTCGGGGCCGGCGTCGACGGGCTCACCGGCGTCAGGGCCCGCGTCGATCTCGGGGCCGGCGTCGGCGTCGGGCGCCGCGTCGGGCTTGACCAGGCACACGTTCACCGAGGCGCACTCGTAGCCGATCGGGCAGTCGCTGTGGCGGGTGCACGGACCGTCGCAGCCGCTGGCCGTGGCCGCGAGCAGCGCCAGGCCCAGGCCCAGGCCGATCAGCACGTTAGATGACATCGAAGGCAATCCCCAGGGAGAGCAGGAACTGGCTGGCGACGCGCCCCTCGGGGACGTCGCTGCCAGTGAAGTAGAAGATGGTCTGCACGTCGAGGCACACGCGCGGGAAGCTCTTGCGGCAGCGGCCGACCGCGGCCGAGACGCCGAGCGCCGAGTAGGGGACGAACATGCCGCCCACGCCGACCGCCATGCGCGTGCGCGACCGGCTCGGGCGCATGCGCAGGCCGACGAAGCCACCGACCGCGGCGCGATCGAAGCCCTCGAACTGCAGCGAGCCCCAGAAGGACACCCATGGATCATCGTTGATGGCGACGTCGACGAGCAGGCCGATCACGTAGGTCGACTCGCGCCACTTGGCGGCGCCGCCGCCGCCAGACTGTGCGACGCCGTGTGCGACCATCGCCTCCGCGCCGATGAGCGGCGGATCCTCCTCGGCCCAGGCCGCTCGCGGGGCGCAGGCCAGCACCGCGGCGGCGCCGAGCAAGCCGACCGAGAGGACCAGGATACGGCGGAGGGAGTGCATCGTGGCTGGTCGTTGCACGTGCCGTGCCTCCAGCGATGCCACGTGATCTCGCGGACTTTGCCGGCGCGGTGTCGCCGAGATTGGCGCCTGCGCGCCAGCCGGGCCGACGCGTCGTGTCGTCGAAACTGCCACCCGGACCTGGTGACTCGCGCGAATAACTCCGTGAGCGGGCCTAAGTATGGGGCGAAGCGGGTCGAACCAGGGAGAGAGGGAGCAAGTCGGATCGTGGATCCCGGCTTGCAGTGGACCGCCATGATGTCTGCGCAGACCAGCACGAGAATGAAGCAGAGAACGGCGCGGATGTCCGGCGCCGCCGCGGCTTCGGTGGCGACCGGGACCGGGAGCGTCGCGACCGTGACGATGGCCGTCGCGACGGCGGTCACGGCGCCCGTCACGACGGTCGTCGCCGAGGTCACCGGCGAGGCTGCGCCGCTGCGCCTGCAGGTGCGCACGCTGCGCAGCGCCGTGCAGCGCCTGCGCGAGGAGAACGAGCAGCTGCGTGCGCTCGCGATGGTCGACCCACTCACCCTCCTCTACAACCGTCGCGGCCTCGACATCGAGCTCGAGCGCGCGTCGTGCTCGAGCCGGCGCAAGCCGTCGTCCGTGGCGCTGATGATCATCGACCTCGACGGCATGAAGGCGGTCAACGACGCGTTCGGTCACCCCGAGGGCGACCGCGTGCTGCAGGCGGTCGCCTCCGAGCTGCGCCACCAGGTGCGCGTCTCCGATACCGCGGCGCGCCTGGGTGGCGACGAGTTCGCGGTGGTGATGCCCGCGACGGACCGTGCGGGCGCCAAGGTCGTCGCCGAGCGCATCCGGGTCGCCATCGCCGCGCTCGGCCTGGGCGTGACCGCGAGCGTCGGCGTGGCGACGGTCCTGAGCGGCATCGACCGCGCCGGGACCACCGCCAAGCTGGTCGCCGCCGCCGACACCGCGCTCTACGCGGCCAAGCGCGCGGGCAAGAACCGCGTCGCGACCCGCCCGTAGCGCCCACAGCCTCTCACCGCATGCGCGCGGCATCGTCCCGGCGGGCGAGCGAGCACGGCGGTGAGCTTTCCGTCGCGGCGCTTCTCAGTCGCTGGTTAATAGGGTACGGTAAAAAAACATGATCGACCGCGCGCCGGCGAAGAGGGTGATCGCCGTTGGGGGTGGCAAGGGCGGTGTCGGCAAGAGCCTCGTCACGGCGAACCTGGCCGTGTCGCTCGCGCGGGAAGGCGCTCGCACGGTCGTCCTCGACGCCGATCTGGGTGCGCCCAACATGCACACCATGTTCGGCATCGAGCAGCCCGCGAAGACCCTCGAACACTTCCTCGACGGCCAGAGCGCCTCGCTCGAGGACGTGATCCTGGAGAGCGGCATCCCCAAGCTGCGCCTCATCTGCGGCACGCCGCAGGCCACGCTGGGCTCCGCCGATCGCGGCTGGCAGGCCAAGCAGAAGCTCATCCGCGAGCTCATCCGCCTCGACACCGACTGCCTGATCATCGACGTCGGTGCCGGCGTCGACTACACGACGCTCGACTTCTTCAACGCCGGCGACCTGCGGCTCATCGTGCTCACGCCCGAGGTCACCTCGCTGCAGAACGCCTATGCGTTCCTGAAGATGGCGATCTACCGGCGCCTGCAGCGCGTCGTGTCGGGCCGCTCGATTGCCGACAAGCTCTCCGACACCTTCGGTGGGCACGCCTTCGAGATCGGCAGCAGCATGGAGCGGATGTCGACGTTCTTCACGCTGGTCGACAGCGAGGCGCCCGAGCTGAGCGCGCCGTTCCGCATGCTGCTCGCCGAGTTCAACGTCGGGCTCATCGGCAACATGCTGCAGAAGCCCGACGACCGGAACGTGATCCACGCCATCCAGCGCATGAACAAGCAGTTCCTGGGGCTGGAGACCGAGGTGCTCGCCAGCTTCCGCACCAATCCGAAGGTGCGCGCCTCGGTGAACGCCGGTCGACCCTTCACGCTGCACGCCGCGGGCGACTACGACGTCGCCGAGTTCGCCCGGCTCGCCAAGCGCGTGTTGAACGTGGATCTGCGCGGCATGCGCCAGCTGCGCGCCCAGATCGTGGACGCGCTCACCCGCAACGGCGCGCCCGCGGCGTTCGGGTTCGACGGCATCGAGGTCGGCGAGAGCGCCGCGCCGCCCGTCGCGACGACGACGACGACGCCATCGCCGACTCCCGCGACCGCGACCGCGCCCGCGCCGCGCAGGGTCACCGCGCTCTCCTCGCCACCGCCCGTTCCGGCCGTGGCCGCGCGCGCACCCACCGCACCGCCCGCACCGCCCGCACCGCCTGCGGCGACCGCCGCGTCCGCGACGCCCGCCGCCGTGACGAAGGCCGCGAACGAATGGACCGATCAGCTCAACCGAGTCAAGCGGACCGGCCCGCGCGTCAACGGGCCGACCTACGTGGAGCTCAACTTGGGTGGCCACTGGCACCTGGGCTCGATCATCGGGCTCTCCGAGACCGGCGCGTTCCTCACCGGCATCCGTACCGGCGCCGAGTGGCTGCAGCGCGAGACCGCGCTGCGGCTGGTCGTCCTGAACGGCGCGAACGACGCCAACGACGACGAGGCCGAGGAAG
>JBKJOI010000661.1:0-5529 GCA_046595695.1 Haliangiales bacterium
TCTCGCGCATGAAGCGGTTGACCGCGTCATACACCTCGGGGGGCTTCGGGAACGTCGTGGCCGCGTTATCCAGGTAAATCTCGCTGCTCAACACGATCCTCCGCAGGTTCTATACACCCGCACGCGCGGTCGATCTACGATGCTCGTCGGTATCCCGTGAGACTTTCATGACGCACGTCGTCATCGTCGGAGCAGGAATCTACGGCGTGGGCGCCGCGCTGGCCCTGCGTGACGCCGGCGCCGAGGTCACCATCGTCGAGGCGCGCAGCCCCGGGCACGCGTGGGCCGGCTCCGGCGGGCTGTCGCGCGTGCTGCGCTACGAGTACGGCAAGGATCTGCTGTACCTGCAGCTCGCGGCTCTGGCGCGCGATCGCTGGAAGGCGCTCGAGGCCCGGCTGGGCACGACGCTCTACCACGAGACCGGCGTCCTCACGCTTGCCGCCACCGTCGACTCGTGGGAGCGCGAGTCCTTCGACGCGCTGGTCGCCGCGGGCTACCGCCCCGAGCGGCTCGAGCCCGCCGAGGTGACGCGCCGCTGGCCGGTGATCGCGAGCGAGGGCGTCGGCTTCGCTGCCTTCCACGCGCTCGGCGGGTTCCTCGCCGCCCGCCAGGCGACCGAGGCGATCGCGGCGGCGGCAGCCGCGGCGGGCGTGCGCGTGGTGCGCGGTGCCGCGGTGACCGACGTGCGGGTCGCGAACGGGCGCGCGACCCACGTGCAGCTCGCGGCGGGCGAGGCGATCGCCGCCGACGCCGTGGTGCTCGCGCCGGGCGCGT
Organism: Haliangiales bacterium; assembly: GCA_046595695.1. Lineage (GTDB taxonomy): Bacteria > Myxococcota_A > Polyangia > Haliangiales > SHYZ01 > JBKJOI01. Next base: position 775 of record JBKJOI010000661.1, read on the forward strand.
GGGCGGCCTCGTTGCTGAACGCGGTGGGCGTGGCGCCGCCGCGCTCCACGCGGCAGATCGTGACGTATGTGAACACGCCAGCGGTCGGCTACGGCCTCGGCTCCCTGCCGGTCTTCGCCGAGCTGTCGGCTGGCTTCTACGGCGTGCCGGCGTGGATGCCCCACGGCTTCAAGCTCGCGGACCACACGCCCGGGCCGACCATGGCGCCCGGCGACGCCGCGCAGCGCACGGTGCGGCCGGGCGAGCTCGATCCCTACCGCGACTACCTCGCGCGCCGCTTCCCGGGCCTGGCGAGCGCGGAGCTGGTCGAGCCGCACGTCTGCTGCTACGCGATGACGCCCGACGAGCACTTCCTGGTCGGGCGCGCACCCGACGTGGACAACGTGGTGATCGCGACCGGCTTCTCCGGGCACGGGTTCAAGTTCGCTGCGGCGCTGTGGCCGGAGATCGCGGCGCTCGCGCTCGGCAAGACGCCCGGGCTGGAGCTGGAACGCTTCCGGGTCGACCGGGCGACGGGCGCGGCGTCGACGCCCGGGACGCTGATTGCCTAGTCGCAGCTCGGGTCGACGATCACGACGCCACGGCCTGCGAACGCGCGCAGCAGGCTGCGCAACGTGCGCTGCTGCTCGCTGGAGCGGTACTTGAGCGCCACGCCGAACGTGAAGCGGTTGGCGCCGCGGGCACGCGCGTGGCGCACCTCGGCGGTGAGCACGAGCTCCTGGTAGGCGGCCTCGGCGCGCAGACGGATCGCGACGCGATCGCCCAGCACCGGCGCGGCGGCGTGGGTCGAGATGAGCAGGCCGCCCGACGAGAGATCCTCGGCGATACCGTCCTCGAGCTGGATGTCGCCGAAGCGGCGCCAGTAGACCGGCAGTCGCACGACGAAGCGGCGATGCGCGCGCAGGTAGGTGTCGTGCTTCTCGCCGCGCGCCATCGCCAGCAGGTAGTCGCGCTTCCCGCCCTCGTCGGCCTCGAGCTGCAGGACCAGGTGACCGCCTGGCCAGCGCCTCAGCGCGTGGCAGCGCGCGAACACGCGGTTGGGCAGGCCGTGCCACGTGATCTCGAGGACCATCGGCGTGCCCGCGGGCGGGGACGCGCGCGTGCGCACCGCGATCTCACCCGCGGGGCCGCGGTTCTGGGCGAAGGCATCGAGGAAGGCCACGCCCGACTCGAACGCCGCGACGATGATGGGCGTGCCGGCCGCCAGCTCCGACGGGCTCACCGGCTCGACGAACCGGACGACGGCGGGATCGCGAGACGACGGGTTGGAGGCGGAGGAGGACACGGTGGTCTGCGAGCATAGTGACCGAATCGCGGTGAAAGCGCGGTGCGGACGGCCACATCGCGTCGCGTTCATCTCGGGTGGACGGAGGACGACGGCGGCAGGTGAGCGCCGGCGCACAATCAGCGGACGATTGTGAGGTCTCGTGGCGCGTTCGCATGGGTGCGACATGTAGGGACGCGTCGAGGCTGGTGACCGCACGCGGCGTGCGCGGCTGGCGACCGCACGCGGCGAGCGCGGCTGCGCGGCGCGGCGAGTCGTGCTGTTCGTGACGGCGTCACGTCCCGAGGCTCGCCGGCACGCCCTCGCGCCACGTCGGAAACGCGAGCGTCACGCCCAGCTCGTCGTGCAGGCGCGTGTTGCGGATGCGCCGGTTGGCGCCGCCCAGCTCGGCGGCGAGCGGCGTCAGCTCGTCGATCGGCACCGACGCGGGCGCGGGCATCCCGAGCAGCGCCGCGACGCCATCGGCGTGTTCGCGCGAGCGGCACGGTGCGTCGTCGCCAACCACGTACACACGCCGTGGCAGCGGCTGCACGCGACCCGCGGCGGCGACGACCCGCGCGAGATCGTCGACGTGGACGCGACTCACGAAGTTCGTGCCGTCGCCGGGGACGCGGTAGTTGCCGGCCAGCATCCGCGCCTGCACGCCGCGGCCGGGGCCGTAGATGGCGGCGATGCGCAGGGACACGACCTCGAGGACGGGGGCGGCGGCCGCGGCCGCTGCCGCGGTGAAATAGACTTCCTCGGCGACGATGCGGGCGACGCCGCGGGTGCCTTCCGGGGCGGTCGGCGTGTCCTCGTCGACCCACCCGCCGTCGCCGCGCGCGTAGACGCCGGTGGACGACAGGTACAAGACACGGCCGCCGCCGGCTCGGGCGAGCGCGCGCGCCACATGCGTCCCGTGCGGGCCGCGCTCGAGATCCGGGGGCACCGAGTCGACGACGATCGCGCCAGCGGGGATCCACCCGGCGAGCGCCTTCGCGTCGAAGACGTCGGCGACGCGGACCTCGAACGCCCCTGGCGCCGGGGCGCTGCCTGGCGCGCTGCCGATGCGCGCGCGCAACGCGGCGGCGGCGTCCTCGCGGCGCACCGTCGCGATGACTCGCTCGCCGTCCTCGAGCAGCAGGCGCGCCACGCGTTCGCCCGTATAACCGCAGCCGAGGATCACCCAGGCGGCCGCACGCGGCGCGTGCGCGGCTCGCGTCACGGTCACGCGGCGTGCCTCGCGTGCGCGGGCACCGCGATCTCGATCGCCCGCACCCGGTGCTCGACCAGCGCCGCGATGTCGGCGAAGCCCATGCGCTTGTACTCGCGCGGGTACCCGATCGGCGACGTGATCGCGTGCACCACGCGTCCGCCCGCGCGTATCGTGGTGCGCCGCGCGAAGTGCGTGTGGCCGCAGATCGCGAGCGCCACGTCGAGCGGGCCCGGGCCACTCGAGCCGCTCGCCGCCGCGAGGATCGCGTCGCCGAGCGAGCGAGCGCCGAGGAACCCGCGCACGAAGCCCCACGGCAGCGGGCGGCGCGCGGCCAGGCCGTCGAAGGGCAGCATGTGGGTCACCACGATGGCCGGACGATCGCGTGGGGCGGCGGCGAGATCGGCGCGCAGCCGCGCGGCCATCCACGCCGTGAGCGCGACGTCGTCGACGCGACCGTCAGCGCCTGCGCATCCCGGCCAGCGCACGAAGTGGCGGTCGCTCCACGCCAGCCGGCCGAAGCGTCCCTCGTGATACGCCGAGAGCGGAACAGCGGCGGCGAGCGCAGGATCGCGCAGCGAGTAGTCGTACCAGCCGGTCTGGCCGAGCAGCGTGACGCCGCACGCCGAGACCGCTCCGAGGGGCAGGTAGCGGACGCCGGCGCGCGCGCAGTGCGCGGGTAGCGTCTCCAGGTAGCGCTCGCGGCTGTCGGCGGGGTCGTCGGCGCCGCACCATAGATCATGGTTGCCGGGCACGAACGCGACCACCGGCGCGCCCGCGGCGAGGGCCTCGAGCGCGGCCGCGAGCACGCCCGCGCGACCCCCGAGATCCCCAGCGATGACGAGCACATCAGCGCCCAGGCGGCGTGCGCGCGCGGCCACCAGGCGCGCCACCTCGGGGTGATGCTCGACGTGCAGATCTGAGGTGAAGACGAGGCGCATCCGCCGCCAGAGCCTAGCAGCGACGTCGTTCGGGCCGCCGTTTTTTTGCGGCGATCGCACGCGGATCATACGATCCGCGCATGTTGCCGGCCCCGCAGACCGCGATCGCGCTCGCGAACAGCATCTCCGCGCGAACGCTCGCGTCCGCGCGAACGCTCGCGTCCGCGCGAACGCTCGCATCGACACGAAGGACGCTCGTGCTTGCGCGCGGACTCGGGCTCCGGCTCCCGTTCGCGCTCGGGCTCGCGCTCGCGCTCGGGCTCGGGCTCGGGCTCGCGGCGTGCGCGAGCAGCCGCCAGGAGCTGGCCCCGCCCACGTACGAGGACGACCCCGCGGCGCGCGCGGCGCTGATGTCCTCGGCGATGGACGGCTACCGCGCCGCGTACGTGCTCACATGGAACGGCCGCCGCATCGGCGAGGCCCGCGAACGCTTCCTCGCCACCGACGGGGCGCTCGGTGGCTACCGCTTCGAGCGAGGCGAGCGCGTGGTCGTGCGGCGCGGCGACGTGCTCTCGATCGCGCGCACCTCGATCACCGTCGACGTCGATTCGGCCATGGTCGCGCGGCGCATCGTCGTCGAGCGCGACAGCGGCGGCTCGATGCTGCGCGCCGAGGCCATGCGGCTCTCCGACGACGGCTGGCGCGTCATCGTGGGTGGCTCGCCGGCGCGGCTCGCCGACGGCGCCGCGGTGCCGTCGACGCTCGTGCCGCTCTACGTCGCGGCGGGCGGCGCCCACGGCCGCGCCTTCGACGGGCCCGTGCTGGTCGAGGGCGCGAACCTCGCGGCCGCGCGCCTGACCGTCGACGTCGAGGACGGCACCGCGCGCGCCCGCTACGTCACCGCCGCGGGTGAGCTGCGCGCGGTCGCGCGGCTCGACGACCAGGGTCGCATGCTCGAGGGCGGCGTCGGCGCCGCGCTCGGCAGCCGGCGCGCCAGCGAGGACGAGATCGCCGCCGAGTTCGAGCCGCCCGAGATCGTCGACTCCGCGGCGATCCAGGTGGCCGGCTCAGCCGCCGACGGTGCTCAGGTCAGCCTCACGATCTCCGGCGTGCGGGTGCCGCCGCCGGTGCTCGCCGAGATCCCCGAGCAGCACATCGCGATGGCGCCGGGCGGCACCTGGGACGTCGTCATCGAGCCGACCGCGTACCCCGCCGCCGGCGCGGGCGCCTGGCGCGAGATCCGCGAGCGCACCGACTGGGTCGCGCGCGCGCTCGTCGACGATCTCCGCGTCGCCTCGCTCTCGCCCGGCGAGGCCCTCGCCCATGGCCGCGGCGACTGCACCGCCCACGCCGTCGTCCTCGAGCAGGACCTGCGCGAGAACGACGGCGTGGGCGGT
>JBKJOI010000677.1:0-4665 GCA_046595695.1 Haliangiales bacterium
GGCCGCCGCGCACGACCCGCGCGCGCAGCGCCAGGTCCTCGAGCTGGCCTCGCACGGCAAGACCTGGAAGCTGCGCCAGCGCGCCGCCGCGCTCGCTGCACGCATGGACGTGGCCGGGCGCATCGACCGCGCCGGGGCCGCGGTGCTCGATCTCGCGCAGGCGCCTAGCTGCGCCGAGCGGCGCGCCGCGCTGCTCACGCTGCGCGGGCTGAAGGACGTGCGCGCCCTGCCCGCGCTCAAGCGCGCGCGCGGCCGCCGCAGCGGCTTCTTCGGCAGCGACCGGCCCAATGCGTGTCTGGAGAAGGAAGCAGCGGAGGCGATCGCCGAGCTGCAGCCGGGGCTGGAGTAGACGGCGCGGGGAGCGGGCGCTACTCGATGATCACGTCGGGCGCGATGCAGGCGGACAGATCGAAGAGCATGTAGATGAGCGCCTTCTCCTGCGGCGACAGGCTGGTGGTCGTGCAGCCGCTCGGGAAGTCCTCGCCCGGGTCGTCGCCCGACGAGACGTGGATGTCGGAGACGACGGTGCGCCCACACTGATCCTCGGGGTCGACGCCGAGCGGTGTGTTGAAGCTCAGGTACTGCACCGACGCCGGCGACGTGGTGTAGATCCAGCGCTGCGCGAAGGCCGGGTTCACCGCGTCGATGGTGTGCTGCGCGGCGGTGAGCGCGATCTTGCCCAGCACCGTCGAGCCCTCCACGTTCATGAGCCAGGTGGCCAGCGCCGCGCCCTTCTCGAAGGTCATGTCGATGTCGGCGGTGATGCTGTTCAGGTCGGCCTGGTGGTTGAACGTCGCCACCGTCGGCAACGGGTCCGGCCCCGCCTCGATGAAGAAGTTGTGCCAGTGCGAGGCGAACACGCGCCCACCCATGCTGGTGAAGTCGTACATCGCCTGGCGCGCCGCGACGCTCTTGTTGGTCGGGTTCTCCTTGCCGTCGCAGGACAGCAAGAGGATGTCGTACGGCAGCATGCCGGCGAGCGTGTCCCACAGCGCGGTGGCGTCGGAGAACTGCGCGCCGCCGTTCATCGCCGCGGTGTACTTCGCCGAGCCATCGGCGCTGTCGAAGAAGTTCACCCGGCCGCTGCCGGCCTCGGGCGTGAACTCGACCGGGTCGAGGCCGACCTTGAGCAGGAGGCACTCGAGCGCGTCCTGGCCGCCGGTGACCAGCGCGATCTTGGGGATGTCACCCTCGCTCTGGTTCTTCGGCAGCCTCGTGAGCTCGCTCTCGAGCACGGTGTCGACGCACTCGCTGAGCGTGGGCAGCGGCACGAGGCGCCGCCATTTGCCGACCTGGATCACCAGCGAGAGCCCCTGGCCCACCGGCATGTTCTCGAGGACGAAGTGGCCAGCCGTGTCGGTCGTCGTCTGCACGAGCGGGTTGCCCGACAGGGTCGCCGAGCACTGCTCGCACGACGCGCCGCTGGCGAACGGCGTGAGCGGCGTCTGCGGCACGTAGACGATCACGTTGTAGAGCTCGAGATCGCCCTTGGGCGTCGTCACGTAGCCGCTGATGCTGGTGGTGCCGCCGCCCGGGCAGACGATCTGCCGGCACTGCAGGCCGATGCACGGCGCGTCGCCATCGATCGATCCGTCGATGACCTGGCTGCCGCCGTCGCCGTTCTGGTTGCCGGGGGGATCGTCGCAGCCCGCGAGCGGAATCGCGATCGCGAGGGCAAGGACGGCCATCGAGGCATTGCGAGCAAGGGTCAGGCTAAGGTGCATGCGAAGAGGAACCTCCAGCTCGGCATTTTAGCGTCTCCGCGCGGCTGGAGCGACCGGGATGACGCGTTCTTCTACGTCGCCACCGTCGGGAGACGGCCTACTCTGGCGGAAGACAACCCACAGGAGCCCACCTGTGAGCAGGAACAGCGCCACCGCCAGAAGGGTCATCGTGCGGCGGTAAGGCAGCGGCTGCCCGGCGACGCCGGCGCCCTTGCGTGAAGAGAGCTCGAGCACCGTGATCGCGAGCTTTTCGATGCGCGCGAGCGCACGCGCGGCGGCCGGTTCGGCGGCCGCACCACGGCTCGTCTGGGCGGCGCGGTAGCGCCCGGCCGCGTACGAAAACTGGTCGGTGCGCTGGCAGAAGGCCAGGAAGGCGTCGTGCCGCACGTCGTCGTTCCACCCACCTTCGACCGCCGCCCAGAGAGCCGCGGCGGAGCCGTCGGAGGGTACGGCCGCCACCGCCGCGGGCTCGGCCTCGGCGCCCTTCCAGCGCACGAACACCAGGCCGCAGCGGCGGCACGCCTCGGCGCGCGGCTGGACGAGGCTGCACTTGGGACACTCCTGCTCGCCCGCCGTGGGCTTCGCGGCGGGCCCACGCGGCGCGGCCGACAGCTTCTCCGCCTCGGCGGCGACGAAGTAGCGCGCACCGCACGAGGAACAGGCGACGTCGATGCCGCCCGCGGTGGGCGCGAACGAGAGCTCGACGATCTGCTTGCACCGCTCGCACTCCGCCTTCATGGAGGACCTCGCTCGGGTCGCTAGGGCAGCGTCTCCCGCATCGGCACGGGCGTGAACACCAGCACGAACACCACCACCATGAGCCAGAATAGCCGACGTCGCGACGGTGAGAGCGGCTCCTCGTCGACGGGCGGGTGGTAGCGGCCGCCCGCCATCCGGCGCATGCCCAGCAGCAGGAGCGCCCAGACGCCCCAGGGCAGCGCGCCCATCGCGCCGTAGACGACCGCGTCGCGCACGCCGCGGCCGGCGCCGTGGGCCTGGACGGCGAGCACGATCAGCACCGCGGCGCCGACGACCGGCAGGGCGCGGTGCAGCCAGCTCGCCTGGCGCTCGTGGCGCGTGCCGAAGAACGCGGTCGCGATGTGGCCGCCGTCGAGCTGCCCGATCGGCATGAGGTTGATGAAGGTCAGCAGGATGCCCACCCACGCCGCCATCGCCATCGGCCCGAGCTGCACGTCCAGCGTGCCACCCGGGCCCGACGACGGCAGGTAGCGGCCGTGCACGAGCCACTTGAGCCCCAGGTAGAGCAGCGAGTTGCCCTCGGTGAACGAGCCCGCGTCGGGGGCGAGCGGCAAGATCTCGACGGGCGACACGGCGAGGCCCCAGACGAGCAGCGGCACCGCGACCACGAGCCCGGCCAGCGGCCCGGGCGCGCCCACATCGATGAGCGCGTCGCGGCGCGTGATGGGATCCTTCATGCGGATGAGCGCACCCAGCGTGCCCATCGACACGTAGGGTAGCGGGATGAAGTACGGCAGCGACACGTCGATGCCGAGGCGGCGCGCGACCACGTAGTGGCCCATCTCGTGCGCGAGCAAGATCGACATGAGCGTGGCGGCGAACACCGGGCCGCCCGAGAGCCAGCAGCTCGCGCACGTGGCGACGAACAGGAAGAGGTGCAGCGCGTAGCGCTTCATGGCGCCGCCGTCCCCACGGCCGCGGGCGGCTCGAGCAGCTCCTGGATCGTGAGCTGGCCGCCCTCGACGCGCAGCAGCACGCCGCCGCGCACGAGCTCGCCGCGCGCGTCGATCCGGGCCGGGCCGCAGGCGCCCTCGCCGAGGCTGGCGCCGGCCAGCGACGCGCGCAGCACCGCGCGCGGGCCGCCTTCGACCGGGGGCGCCTTGCCGGAGGTGGCGCGCGCGTGCGCGCCGAGCAGCAGCCGGGCCGCGTCGTACGCCTGCGCGGCCAGCGCCGACGGGGCGCGCCCGGAGCGCGCGCCGAAGCGCTCGACGAAGTCGGCGGCCTGGTCGCTCGCGGTCTCGGCGGCGAAGAAGACGTCCACGACCAGCGCCCACTCGACCTCGGCGCCGCCACGCAGCCCCAGGTCGGGGTGGTTCCAGCCGGCCGCGCCGAGCAGGCGCACGAACGAGGGTGGCCGGCCGCCGTGCTTGCGCGCCAGCGCCGCCGAGTCCATCGCGTCGGAGGTGCGCAGCTCGACGTTGAAGTAGACCAGGAACGCGACGATCAGCGCGGCGCGGTCATGGGTGTCGGGCACGAACAGCACGTCGAAGCCGACGTCGGGCGAGAAGGTCTTCCAGCCGTCCTTGCGGTGCTTGCGCAGGTGCTCGCGCAGGCGCAGGTTCTTCACCGGCTCGAGGCCGAGGAAGGCCTTCACATCGGGCTCGAGATCGGCGCCGGTCGGATCGTACTCGCCCGCCGCGACCACGGGGTGGCCGAGCGCCGCGCTCTCGTCGGCGAAGGCGGCGGCCTGAGCGCGCCCGGCGTCGTCGCGCGGCGTGAGCACCGCGGGCGCCTCGTAGCCCAGCAGCGCGGCGGCGTGCGCGGCCAGGCGCGCGCGGTCCTCGCCCGAGGACCACAGGCTGAACACGCCGGCGCGCGCGTCGGCGAGGCCCTCGGTGGGCGTGAGCAGCGCGATGGGTACGCCCAGCGCCAGCGCGCGCGCCACCGCCGCGGCCGCCTCGCGCTCGCCGACCGGGCCGAGGATGGCGATCGGGTGCTGCTTGTCGACCAGGTCGTCGACCGCCTGGGCGGCGCGCGCCTCGTCGCCGCCGGTGTCGACGAAGACCAGCTTCACGCCCTTGACCTCGGCGGCGGCCAGCTCGATGCCGAGGCGCAGCTCGCGGCCCAGCTTGGCGTGCGGGCCCGTCAGCGGCAGGAGCACGCCGATGACCTCGGAGGCGACCTGGGCGCGCCGCTCGGCGGCGAGGACGGCCTGGGTGGCGGCGGCGGCGAGCGAGGCGTC
>JBKJOI010000809.1:0-13695 GCA_046595695.1 Haliangiales bacterium
CTGGCAGGCCGAGATCTCGCCGGGCAGCGCCTGGTCGAGCGCCGCGCGCGTCCACACCCCCAGCACCGGGTCGATCATGGAGCTCTCGCGCAGGCGATCGCGGTCGGCGGCGATGCGCTCGTGCACCGAGCGCCAGGCCAGCTCGCCATAGAGCCGCTGGCCGAGCGCGCGCAGGCTGTCGACCAGCTCCGCCGAGATGAGCCGCGCGCTCTCGTCGACGAGCAGGATCACGCCGAGCTGGGTCCCGCCCAGTGACTCGATGGGCACCGCGACGTAGGTGCACGGCTTGCCGTCGTGCGAGGTCAGCACCGGCGCGCCCGCGTGCAGCGCCACCTGGCAAAGGTCCCAGACCGGCGCGTCGGGCGACTCGTCGATCGGCCCGTGCGCGCAGCCGACCACTTGGCGATCGCCGACGGTGGCCACGACGATGCACTCCGAGGTGCGGAATGACAGCGCCAGGCGCCGCGCCAGCGTCGTGAACGCCTCCTGCGCGTCGCCCGACAGGAGGGTCAGGCGGATGAGGTCGCGCAGCCGCTCGCTCTCTCTCGCGCGCTCGCCCGCCCAGCTGGATTCGGTGCAGGCGGCGCGCAGCGCCTCGGCCGAGACCGGCTTGAGCACGACCGCGTCGACGCCCAGGTCGCCGATGCGCAGGGTCACCGCCGCCGAGCGCGTGGTCACGACCACGCGCGGACGAGTGCCCATGTACTCGTCGCGCAGCCGGCGCAGCAGCCAGACGCCGTCCTTGCCGGGGAGCTCGAGGTCGAGGATGAGCACCGTGGGCGACAGCTGCGCCAGCGTGCGCAACCCCGACTCGGCATCGGCCGAGGCGTGCGGCTGGAGGCCGGTGGCGCGCAGCGCCGCCATCGTCTGATGGACCGAGGCCGCGTCGCTGTCGACGATCAGGACCTTCCGCTCATCCACACGCGCCACGAGGGTGGGCCATCTTATCAGTAGGAGATCAGGGCGTCCACGGCGGCCCCGCCCAGACGCGCGCGCCCGGACAGGAAGGTGAGCTCGATGGCGAACGCGTAGCCGGCCAGCTTGCCCCCGGCCTGCTCGACCAGCTGCCCCGCGGCCGCGGCGGTGCCGCCGGTCGCCAGCACGTCGTCGACGATCACGACGCGGGTGTCGGCGAGGAAGGCGTCGTGGTGCATCTCGAGCGCGTCGGTGCCGTACTCGAGCGCGTACTCGATGCGGCGCTTGTGGTAGGGCAGCTTGCCCGGCTTGCGGATGGGCACGAAGCCGACGCCCAGCGCGCGCGCCACCGGCGCCGCGAAGATGAAGCCGCGCGACTCGATGCCGACCAGCACCTCGGGTCGGCGCGCCGCGATCGCCTCGGCCAGCAGATCGACCACGAGCCCGAACGTGCGCGCGTCGGCGAGCATCGGCGTGATGTCCTTGAACAGGATCCCCGGCTTGGGGAAGTCAGGCACGTCGCGCACCAGCGCCTTGACGGCGTCCACTCTCGGATCGGCCATGCTCGGTCTCCTAGTCGTTGCCTGGCGTGCGGCGCTTGCGCCGACACCTGCGCCTGCGCCTGCGCCTATGCCATGGGCGGCCCCGCGCCGCCCCATCCGTAACGTCCGGTCAGATCCACGAAGCGCACCGGCGCCGCCGCCTCGGTCACGAAGTCGGCGCCGCGGCGCGTGATCACCATCAGCTCCTGGCGGTCGCGCTCGCCCACCGGGATCACCAGCCGCCCGCCCTCGGTGAGCTGGGCGAGGAGGAGCGCCGGCACGCGCGGCGCGCCCGCCGACACGACGATGGCATCGTACGGCTCGTGCGCCGGCCAGCCGAGCGTGCCGTCGGCACACTCGATCCACGCGTTCTTGACGCCCGCCGCGGCAAGGTTCTTGCGCGCGCGCTCGGCCAGCTCGGGCACGATGTCGAGGCCGTAGACCTCGCGCGCGAGCTGCGCGAGCACCGCCGACGCGTAGCCGCAGCCGACGCCGACCTCGAGCACCCGGTCGCGCTCGCCCGGCCGGGCCAGCTCGACCATGCGCGCGACGATGTACGGCTGGGAGATCGTCTGCCCCCAGCCGATGGGCAGCGGATGATCCTCGTACGCGCGCGCGCGCTGGTCGACCGGCACGAAGGGCTCGCGCGGCAGGTGCCGCATGGCCGTGAGCACGCGCGGCTCGGCGATGCCGCGCGCCATCAGCTGCTCGGCCACCATGCGCTCGCGCGCGGCGCGGGTATCGACGTGGCTGCTCACTTCGCTGCCCCTCCTGGCGCCTCTTCCTGGAGGATGGCCTCGAAGCCGGGCAGCCGCCACCCGGGCAGGCGCTCGAGCAGCGAGCGGCTGGTCAGGTCCAGGTCGAGTGGGGTCACCGAGACGGTGCCGGCCGCGACCGCCGGACCGTCGGCGTCGGGGCTCTCCTCGCTGTCGAGGGGCGGGCCGCCGATCCAGAAGTACTTGCGGCCGCGCGGATCCTCGCGGGTCTCGACCTGGTCGCGGTACAGGCGCTGGCCGAGGCGCGTCCAGCGGTAGCCACGCAGCGGGCCGTGGTTGGGCACGTTGACGTTCAGCAGCGTGCCGCGCGGCAGGCCCTCGGCCAGGATCGCGTGCGCGAGCGCGTGGGCGAAGCGGGCCGCGGGCTCGAGGCCCTCGCGCGGGCCGCGCTCGAGCGAGATCGCGAACGCCGGCACGCCGCGGATGGCGCCCTCGACCGCGGCGGCGACCGTGCCGCTGTAGAAGAAGTCGGACCCGAGGTTATAGCCCTCGTTGATGCCGCTCACGACCAGCGACGGCTTGCGCGGCGCCAGCGACAGGAGCGCCAGGTACATGCAGTCAGCCGGCGTGCCGTCGATCGACCACCAGCCCGGCTGGACCTCGGTCGCACGCAGCGGATGATCCAGGGTGATCGCGTGGCTCTGCGCCGAGCGCTGGCGATCGGGCGCGACCACGCAGATCTCGCCCAGGTCAGCGAGGTGCGTGGCCAGTGCGACGATGCCCGGCGCGGTGATGCCATCGTCGTTCGAGATGAGGATGAGCGGGCGTTCCAAGCGAAACGCAGCCTACTACAAAGCCCGCCAGAAATAGGAAAGGCCCTGACCCGCCGTGGTGCTGGCGGGCCGGGCCTTTCTTTCCTGCATCTGTCGGGGCGACAGGATTTGAACCTGCGACCCCCTGACCCCCAGTCAGGTGCGCTAACCAGGCTGCGCCACGCCCCGATGCCGCTCTACCCATCTCGCTAGCGGCGGCGATTGAATTAGCCTATTCGTCGCACAGTCGCAAGAGTTCTCTCGTCTCGTGGATCGCTTTGTCGACGGCCTGCCGCACCTTGGGGCTGGCGAGCGACTCGGAGCTCGAGGATGGCTCGCCATCGCCGCCATCGCCCTGGGCAGCCCCCTCGCCGCCCGGGCCGGGCTCGCGCAGCTTCTTGCGCGCGCCCGCGATGGTGAACCCATGGTCGTAGAGGAGCTCCCGGATGCGCAGGATGCGCTCGACACCCTTGCGGGTGTAAACGCGTTGATTCGTGCGGGTTTTTTCGGGCTTGATCGAGCGGAACTCGGTCTCCCAGTAGCGCAGGACCGACGCCTTCACGCCCACGATGTCCGCGACCTCGCCGATCTTGAAGTACGGCTTGTCGGGGATCTGGCGCAGGGTCACGCGGGGTCGTCTTCTCTGTAGGTCGTGTGATGGGTCTATGCGAGTCAGCGCAGCTCTGCGCCGAGGACGAGGCTACGGAGGTTCACCAGCGGTACGCTCGGCCGGACGAGGCTAGTCCGCGTCGTTCTCAGCGTCGTCGCCACCGTCGTCGCTGTCGTTGTCCGCGTCGTCGCCACCGACGGGTGGCGCCTCGCCGTTCAGCGCGTTCTTGAGCACCTGGCTGGGCTTGAACGTGAGCACGCGCCGGGCGGAGATGGTGATCTCCTTGCCGGTCTGCGGGTTGCGGCCGACGCGTGAGTTCTTGTCGCGTACGACGAAGTTCCCGAACCCGGAGATCTTGATCTTCTCGCCGCGCTCGAGCGTCTCCTTGATGGTATCGAAGACGACCTCGACAATTTCGGCGGCCTCCTTCTTGGAGAAGCCGCCGACCTTCTCGTAGACGTGCTCGATGATGTCGGCCTTGGTCATGGTGCTCGTCATTGTCGGCCCCTGCCTCGTAGGTGTCAAGAACTGCTCACTTTTTCCGCCTCGCCATCACTCTTCGCCTCAGCTTTCGCCTCAGCTTTCGCCTCAGCTTTCGCCTCAGCTTTCGCCTCAGCTTTTCGCCTCAGCTTTCGCCTCAGCGGCGATCCGCCTTCAGCTCCGTGAGTAGCATCGCGACGAGACGCTCGTGCGCGACATCGACCTCGGCGTCGGTCAGCGTGCGATCCGATGCGCGGTACGTCATCGACCAGAGCATACCCTTCTTGCCCTGGGGAACGCGCCCTGCTTCGCGGTAATCCTCGAGCACGCGCAGCTCGCGCAGGAGCGGCTCCTTCGCCGCTTCCACGATGCTGCGCACGCGCGCGGCGGGGATGTAGTCGTCGACGAAGAACGACACGTCGCGGCCGATCGCCGGGAAGCGCTCGATCGGCACGTACTGCGGCAGGTTGGCGGGCGGAAGGCACGTGAGGTTCAGCTCGAACGCGAAGCACGCGCGGTCGAGCTCGAAGCGGTCCCGGGTCTCCGGATGGACCTCGCCGACGACGCCGATGTGCCGGCCCCCGCACAGCACCGCCGCGGCCACGCCGGGATGAAGGAAACCTTCTTCCGCACGCGCGGGCACGAGCTCCACGGGCAGGCGCAGCGCCGCGAACAGGCGCTCGATCACGCCACTGGCGTCGTAGAAGTCGAGCGGGCCCGCGGGGACCAGGTGACCCGGGCGCGATCCGCACATGACGCCCGCGACGTAGCGCGGCTCGTCGGGCAGCGCCTGGCCGCTGGGCAGGAACACGCTGCCGATCTCGAACAGGCGAACGTCGGCCGCGCCGTGCTTGAGGTTGCGCGCCAGCGCGGCGAGCAGGTTGGCGACCAGGCTCGTGCGCATGACCGACTGCTCCTCGCGGAGCGGGTTCTTGAGCGGGATTGGCCGGCTGACCGGATGGCCCTCGGGGAAGCGCAGCGCCGCGAGGCGCGCCGGCGAGGTGAAGCCGAACGTGGGCGCCTCCCACAGGCCGGCGGCCGCGAGCGCGTCGCGCGTGGCCTCGGTGAGGGCGTCACCCGCGGCGCGCGGACGCGCCTGCGTGGCCGGCAGCGTGGCCGGGATGTGATCGTAACCGTGCAGGCGCGCGGCTTCCTCGATGAGGTCGACCTCGAGCTCGAGATCGAGTCGCGCGGCGGGCGGCGTGCAGCGCAGGAGCGCCCCGCCCTGCTCGACCTTGGTCTCGATGCCGAGCGCGCTCAGGTAGCGCGTGATGGCCGGGGTCTCGATGGTGAAGCCGAGCAGCGCCGTGAGCCGCTCCGGGCGCAGGGCGATCACGACCGGCCTGCGCGGCGCCGGCTCGACGTCGACGACGCCGCGCGCGACCTTGCCGCCGCCCAGCTCGGCGAGCAGCCGCGCCGCGCGCCGCGACGCGCGATCGACGGCGGTCTGGTCGATGCCGCGCTCGAAGCGGTGCGAGGCCTCGGAGTGCAGCCCGAGCCGCCGCGCGGTCCGACGCACCGAGGCCGGCTCGAACGCGGCGCTCTCGAGCAGCACCTGCGTGGTCGTCGCGTCCACCTCGGAGCCCGCGCCGCCCATGACGCCGGCGAGCGCGATCGGGGCCTTGTCGTCGCAGATGAGCAGATCCCCGGCCTCGAGCGTACGGTCCTGGCCGTCGAGCGTGGTCAGGCGCTCGCCTGCGCGAGCCCGGCGCACGCGCAGCTTGGGACCGCCGACGCGGGTCAGGTCGAACGCGTGCAGCGGCTGGCCGAGCTCGAACATGACGTAGTTGGTGACGTCGACCAGGTTGCTGATCGGCCGCACGCCCACCGCCTCGAGGCGGCGGCGCATCCAGCGCGGCGACGGCCCGATGATGAGCCCGTCGATCACGCGCGCGGTGTAGCGCGGGCTGCCGACCGCGTCGTCGATCACCACCGAGACCAACTGCGCGGCGTCGCGCGTGCCCAGGAAGGCGTCGAGCTCGTCGGCGGGCGGCCGCACAGGCGCGCCGGTCAGCGCCGAGATCTCGCGCGCCATGCCCAGGTGTGACAGACAGTCGCCGCGGTTGGGCGTGAGCTCGATGTCGAGCACGGTGTCGCCCAGGCCGAGCGCGTCCTGCGCGCGCGATCCCGGGGCGGCCGCCGCGGCGTCGTTTTCGTGTTCGTCTGGGGCGAGCACGATGATGCCGTCGTGACCCTCGCCCAGGCCGAGCTCGCTCTCGGAGCAGAGCATGCCGGCCGACTTCACGCCGCGCAGCTCCTTGGAGCCGATCGAGAGGCCGCCGGGCAGGCGCGCGCCCGGACGGGCCCACAGCACCTTGCCACCGGGCGCGGGCACGTTGGCCGCGCCGCACACGACGTCGAAGGTGGCGGTGCCGTCCCAGACCTGCACGAGCGTGAGCTTCTCCGCCTTCGGGTGCGGCGCCTTCGCGCGCACCTCGGCGACGATCACGCCCTCGAAGCCGCCCCCGAGCTGGGTGATCGACTCGACCGGCAGGCCGGCCATGGTCAGCTTTTTCGCGAGCGCGTGCGGCTCGAGCGAGATGTCGATGAGGTCGGCCAGCCAGTTGAGGGAGATCTTCATGAGTTCAACCGCAACGGCCTAGAACTGCTGGAGGAAGCGGACGTCGCCTTCGTAGTAGTACTTGATGTCCGAGATGTTGTGGCGAAGCATCGCCATGCGCTCGATGCCCATGCCGAAGGCGAAGCCGGTGTACTTCTCGGCGTCGTAGCCGACGCGCGCGAAGACGCGCGGGTTCACCATGCCGGCGCCGCCGATCTCGAGGAAGCCGGTGCCCTTGCACACGCGGCAGGTCGGTGACGTGCCGCGGCAGAAGGCGCACTGCATGGCGACGTCGACGCCCGGCTCGACGAACGGGAAGTAGGTCGGCGCGAAGCGCAGCTCGAGGCCCTCCCCGAAGAAGCGATTCACGAAGTGCAGGAGCACGCCCTTCAAGTCGCTCATGCGCACGTGCTCGTCGACGAGCAGGCCCTCGATCTGGGTGAACATGGGCGAGTGCGTGGCGTCGTCGTCCTTGCGGTACACGACGCCGGGCGCGATGATCTTCACC
Organism: Haliangiales bacterium; assembly: GCA_046595695.1. GTDB lineage: Bacteria > Myxococcota_A > Polyangia > Haliangiales > SHYZ01 > JBKJOI01. Next base: position 7,144 of record JBKJOI010000809.1, read on the forward strand.
GGCGGCTTCCTGGACAGCATGGTGCGGATCTGCACCGGCGAGGTGTGCGTGCGCAGCACGACGTCGTCGGAGATGTAGAAGGTGTCGGCCATGTCCCGGGCCGGATGGTCCTTGGGCATGGCGAGCGCTTCGAAGTTGTTGAAGTCGCTCTCGACCTGCGGCCCCTCGGCGACCTCGAAGCCGAGCTCGGCGAAGATCCCGGTCATCTCGCGCCGCACCTGCGTGAGGATGTGCAGGTGACCGCGCGGCGACTCGCGCCCGGGCAGCGTGACGTCGACCTGGCGGTCGAGATCGCGCCGGCGCGCCTGCTCGACCAGGGCGCCGAGCTTGCGCCCGGTCTCGGCCTCGACGAACGACTTGACGCGGTTGGCGGCCTTGCCGACCTCCGGGCGCTCGGCCGGCGGCAGCGAGCCCATCTTTTTCATGAGCTCGGAGACGCGGCCCTTCGCGCCCAGATAACGCGCCTGCGCGGCGCGCAGCTCCTGCTCGTTCACGAGCGGCGCGATCTCGGCACGGAACGCCCCTTCGAGCTGCAAGAGCTCGTCGATGAGCGCGGTGGCTGACACGGGGGGAGGACCGACGGACAGCTAGGCGGCGATCGCCTGAGCCTTGACAAGGACGGCCTTGAAGGCCGCGGGATCGCTGACGGCGAGGTCGGCGAGCGACTTGCGGTCGAGACCGATACCCGCCTTGTTGAGCGCGCCCATCATCTTGCTGTACGACACGCCGAGCGCCTTGGAAGCCGCGTTGATACGGACGATCCACAGGCTGCGGAAGTCACGCTTCCGCTCCTTGCGGTGCCGGTACATGAAGTGCCAGGCCTTCTGTACCGTCTCGCGAGCAGGCTTGTAGCAGTTGCCGCGCTTGCCACGGTAACCCTTGGCCCACTTCAGGATGCGGTTGCGGCGGCGGCGCGCCTTGAATCCACGTTTTGCGCGAGGCATTTCCAAAACTCCTTCAGAGACCCGTAAGAGGCAGGATGTCTACCATCCAGCACCCAGACGTTGCAAGTCGAATCTTTACCAGGGGATCGGCGGTTCGGCCGTGAGGCTTACTTGCGGCCGTACGGGAGCATCGCCTTGATCTGGTGCTCCTGCGTCTCGTCCACGTACGCGGCGCCGCGCAGGTTGCGCTTACGGGTGCTGCTCTTGCTCGTCAGGATGTGACGGCGGCCCGCCTTGGCGCGCTTGACCCTACCGGTAGCGGTGATCGAGAAGCGCTTCTTGGCGCCCGAGTTGCTCTTCATCTTGGGCATGACGCGAAAACCTTTCGTGGATCAGAAATCAGAGGGCCAGGTATCTACACCAACTCCGGAGAGTTGGGAAGACTTTTGACCTGGCGACTTACTTGGGCTGCTCGGGCTTGGGCTGCGCGGCGGCCTTCTCGGCCTTGGGCACCGGAGTCACCTTAGCGACCGACGCTACCGGAGTCGGCGCGGGCGCGGGCGCGGGCGTCGGCGCGGGCGCGGGCGTCGCGACCGGAGCCGCTGACACGGGCGCGGGCGCGGGCGCGGCTGAAGGAGCCGGAGCCGCGGCCGGGGCTGGCGCAGCCCCCGGCACGTTGGCCACCGCCGCGGACGACACCGGGACGATCTGCGGCCCGCCCATCTGCGGACGGATCGGAGCGACACCCTGGTTCGCCGGCGCAGGACCCGACGGGCCGGCCGCCATGGGCGCGCCGGTGCGGTTCGGCTTGGGCGAGATCGTCATGAGCATCTTGCGGCCGTCCATCTGGGGCATCTGCTCGACGTGGGCGATGTCGACCAGCGCGCGGATGACGTCGTCGAGCATCTTGCGACCCGTCTCCGGGTGCACGATCTCGCGGCCACGGAACGCGATCACGAGGCGGACCTTGTTGCCCTCCTCGAGGAAGCGACGGATGTGGCGCACCTTGAAGTCGAAGTCGTGATCGTCCGTCTTGGGACGGAACTTGATCTCCTTCACCTCGATGACGCTCGCGTGCTTGCGGGCCTGGTTGGCCTTCTTGGCCTGCTCGAACTTGAACTTGCCGTAGTCCATGATCCGGCAGACCGGCGGCATGGCCTTGGGCGAGACCTCGACCAGATCGAGGCCCTTCTCCTCGGCCATGCGCAGCGCTTCGTGCGTGGCGAGCACGCCGAGCTGGCCTCCGTCGTCCCCGATCACGCGCACTTCGGGCACGCGGATGCGGCGGTTGACGCGATAGGAGTCTTGCGGGGGCGGTCCTGCGGGTGGTCTAGCCAAGGGTGTTTCCTCTATTCACTGTTTTTGCTGCTCCGCCCGGTGGCGCGGAATCCGAGCTTCGTTTTCCATCCATTGCACGAACTCCGCAAGGGGCATGGGGGGCATTTGTTTACCACCATCCCGGACGCGTGGGGCAAGTTCACCCGCGGCCACTCCCTTGTCACCGCACACCCGCATGAGCGGGTTGTAGATCTCGCCCAGCTCGGCGAACAGCGCACGCGCGACGTCGCGCGAGACCGCCTCCCTGACGAAGGGGACGTCCTCGGCGACGACTTTCTGCCTCTCCGCATCGATCACGACGGGATCCGCGTCCGTGAACGGACGCGGCACGTCGAAATCGTGATGGAAGCCGGATTCGATGGAGGGCCCGTTCGCCACCTTGGCGAGCGGAAAGAGGCGTTTCACGGCCGCAGCCATGACGTGCGCCGTCGAATGACGGAGCCTCTCGAGCGGGGTGAGCTTGGGGGCCTGGGCCCCGATGACTTCGTCGATTTCCTCGTGCATTACCGGGCGGTCGAGGCTGGTTCCTCGTAGGCGCGGGCAGGATTGAACTGCCGACCCCTACCGTGTCAAGGTAGTGCTCTTCCACTGAGCTACGCGCCTGAAAACGCTCACGTGTTTAGTCGCTGCCCCCCTTGCTGTCAAGCTTCCAGTGCGGGGCGCGCGTCTAATTCCATCCGGGCCTAGTACAGCCCGTCCAGGATCTGCTGGTACTTCTCCGAGCAGAACTTGCGCTTCACCTTGAGGGTCGGCGTGAGCTCGCCGTTCTCCTGGCTGAAGTCGGTGGGCAGGATCGCGATCTTCTTGATGGTCTCGTAGCTGGGTAGCTGCGCGTTGAGCTTGTCGACGGCGGCCTGGATGAGCCGCTTGGCGTCGCCCTGGCCGGCCGCCTTGACGTTCTCCTCGTTGACCGTGATGAGCGCTACCAGGTACGGCCGCTTGTCGCCGTGGACCATGACCTGCGAGACGTAGGGGCAGCTGGCCTTGAGCGCGCCCTCGAGGTTCTGGGGCGCCACGTTCTTGCCGCCGGCGGTCACGATGATGTCCTTCTTGCGATCGGTGATGCGCAGGTAGCCGTCCTCGATCACGCCGATGTCGCCCGAGTGGAACCAGCGCTCGGCATCGATGGCCTCGGCGGTGGCGGCGGCCTGGCCGTAGTACTCGCGCAGGATGTTGTCGCCGCGCATGATCACCTCGCCGTCGGCGGCGATCTTGACCTCGACGCCGGGCAGGGCCTGGCCCACGCTGCCGAACTTGTAGGCGTTCGGCCGGTTGATGTTGGTCGCGGCGGTGGTCTCGGTCAGGCCGTAGCCCTCGAGGACGAGCAGGCCCGCGGCGTGGAAGAACTCAGCGATCTCGCGCGCGAGCGGCGCGCCGCCCGAGACGAAGAAGCGCAGGCGGCCGCCGAAGGTGGCCTGGACCTTCTCGAAGACCAGGCGGTTGGCGAGCCGCGCCTGCAGCGCCAGCGCCAGCGTGGGCGCCCGGCCCCGCTGCTGTTCGCGCGACAGCTGCTTGCCGACCGAGAGCGCCCAGTCGATCAGCGCCCGGGTGGCGGGCTGCTGGCGCTTCTGCTCGAAGCCGGCCTGGATCTTCATGTAGGCCTTCTCGTAGACGCGCGGCACCGCGCCCATGAAGGTCGGACGGACCTCCTTCATGTTGGCGATGAGCTCGTTCATGCTCTCGGCGAACGCGGTGACGCAGCCGCGCGAGATCGCGACCCACTCTAGGATGCGCGCGAAGATGTGCGCAAGCGGCAGGAACAAGAGCTGCTCGTCGGCCTCGCCGATCGAGAGCACCTGCTCGAGCGCCTTGCACTCGAACACGATGTTCTTGTGGGTGAGCACCACGCCCTTGGGCGGACCGGTCGTGCCCGAGGTGTAGACGATGGTGAAGATGTGCTCGGGCTTGATGTCCGCCCAGCCCTTCTCCAGCGCGCCCGGGTGCGCGGCGATCCACTTGCGGCCCGCGGCGCGCAGCTGCTCGAGCTCGGTCATGAGCACGGTGCGCTCGTGGCTGACCTTGGCGAGCTGCGCGGCGTCCTCGACGATGACGACCTTGGAGCCCGAGTCCTTGACGACGTAGTCGACCTGCTCGGGCGTGTTCGACTGATAGATCGGCACGGTCACCCCGCCGGCCATGAGGATGCCGACGTCGCAGGCGATCCACTCCCAGCGGGTGTTGCCGAGCAGCGACACGCGGTCGCCGAGCTCGAGGCCGAGCGCGCGCAGGCCACCGGCGATCTCACGCGCCGCGCGATCCAGGTCGTTCCAGGTGAGGGTGCGCCAGGTGCCATTCTGCTTGTGGCGCATCGCCACCCGCGGCCCCGACGAGGCGATGCGGCGGGTGAAGAGGTCGATCGCGTGCCTGAGCTGCATGGGTCCGGGTTATACCTTCGTTCGTGCTGTCTCGCGCGGCCACCATCGCCTTCTTCGTCGTCTGGCATACGGTGCGCTGGGGCGTCGTGTGGTTGGCCTTGCGGATCACCATGCGCGGGCTCGCGCGCCGGCAGGAATGGTTCGCGAGCTCGCTGCTCGCGCTCTTCCGCGACCTGGGCGCGACCTTCATCAAAGTCGGGCAGATCATGTCGACGCGGCCGGATCTCTTGCCGCCGCACATCATCGGGGCGCTCGAGACGCTGCAGGATCGCGTGGGGCCATTCCCCTTCGAGCACGTGCAGCTCGTGATCGGCGAGGACCTGGGCGCGCCGCCCGAGGCCATCTACGCCGAGTTCTCGCCCGAACCGATCGCGAGCGCCTCGGTGGCGCAGGTGCACCGCGCGCGGCTGCACGACGGCCGCGCGGTCGCCGTGAAGGTGCGGCGGCCGAACCTCGAGACCATCGTGCCGTTCGATCTGGCGGTGATCCGCCTGGTCGCCAAGGCGATGGAGCTCATCCCTTCGATCAAGCTGCTCGCGCCGGTCGAGCAGGTCGAGGAGTTCGGGCGCGGCATCGCCATGCAGCTCGACTTCAGGATCGAGGCCGAGAACAACCGCCGCTTCCAGACCATGTTCGCCGGCGACGCCGACGTGGTCTTCCCCGGCCTCATCGACGAGCTGTGCTCCGAGCGCGTGCTCACCATGGAGTTCGTCGAGGGCGTGAAGATCCTGCAGTTCCAGCGCACGCTGCACGAGCCATCACACCTGGCGCGCGTCGGCTTCCGCGTGCTGCTCAAGATGATCTTCGAGGACGGCTTCGTGCACGCCGACCTGCACCCCGGCAACATCCTCATCACGCCCGCCGGCAAGGTCGCGATCCTGGACCTCGGCCTGGTCGGCGAGCTCGACGAGCTCCACCGCAAGCACTTCGCCAGGTTCTTCGGGCTGTGGGCGCAGGGCGACGGCCGCGGCATGGGCCAGATCATGATCGACCTGTCGCCGTCGCCCGACAGCGTGCCCGACCCGGCCGCCTTCAAGGAGGCCCTGCACGCGTTCGTGCAGCGCTACTACGGCAAGCAGCTCGGCGAGGTCTCGGTCGGCTTGGTCGCGCTCGACATGCTGCAGATCCTGCGTAAGCACCGCGTGCGCGTGAACGCGACCTTCACGCTGTGCAACATCGCGATCGCGGTGACCGAAGGGATCGGCAAGCAGCTCGATCCGCGCCTCGACCTGATGCAAGAGGCGCTGCCGTTCTTCATGAAGCTGCGGCTCTGAACCGGCGGCGACGCCTCACCGCCGCCGCCAGGCCGATCCCGCCCGCGAGCGCCCACCAGCCGCTCCGGGCGGCGCGGCGCCCCGCCAGCGCGCATCCGCAGCCCCCGCCGCCGGGAGCGGCGTCGAGGAACGCGGGCGCCTCGCTGCGCGCGTCGGGGTTGGGCAGCTGCGGCGGCGCGTCGACGTCGGGCTCGGCGTCGACCAGCGGGAACGCGTCGGGCACCGGCGCCGCGTCGGGCGGCGGCGGGCCGGCATCGGGTGGGAACCACGGCGAGCCGTCGTTGGGCCCGCGCGGCGTCGGCACCTGCAGCACGAAGTCGTTCGCCACCACTCCGGTGTCAGACACGCGCGCGAGCGCGAGCCCCGGGCCCAGGGCGGCCGCCGCGCTGAAGTCCTGGGGCGCGCCCTGGTCGCCCACCGCCAGGGTCACCACGCCCCAGCGGACGCAGTCGTAGGGGATGGTGCTGGCGCGGAAGCATACCTGGCCGCCCGCGACCGGGATCGGGTACGGCAGCGCGGCATCGGCCCCGGCCGGAGCGAACACGAAGTACGTGTCGCCGCCGTAGCACGTGGTGCTGGCGAACGGCTGCACCGTCGCGACCACGACACCGGCGCCGTCGAGGATCTCCAGCCGCGTCGTCGGGAAGAAGCAGTTATCGGCGAGCGCCGACGGGGGCGCGT
>JBKJOI010000868.1:0-5802 GCA_046595695.1 Haliangiales bacterium
GCAGCACAGACGCGAGGACGAGGAGCGCGGCGGCGGCGGCGGCGGCGGCGGCGAATGCCGCGCCCGCCCACGCCCTACTCGTCGATGTCCTCGTCCTCGTAGTCGTCGTCGTCGAGATCGTTGACGATGTCGCCGAGCGTGGCCTGCTTGCCGACCTTCTTGCCGTCGGCGGCGGGCTTGCCGAAGGCGGGCTTCCCGGCGGTGGGCTTGCCGACGCTCCGGCCCGCGGGCTTCTCGACCAGGGTTGCGGCGGCTTTTCGCTTCGTGGCCTCGGCTGTCGCATGCGAACGAGCCGACCTTATCACGCGCTCTGCGCGCTCCGCGGCCTCGGGACCGACGAGGCCGGCCACCTGCTGCAGGTGTAAGACCTCGTCAGGCAGGAGATGTCGGCTGTCACCTACGCGCACACCAAAATAGGTCAAACCCGCGAACGAAACCCGCGCCAGCTTGAGCACTTCGTGGCCGAGCGCGCCCGCGGTGCGGTGGATCTGGCGCGACTGGCCCTCGGTGATCGTGACCACCAGCCAGCTGTGCACCGAGGTCGCGTTCGGCCCGCTCGGCTTCAGGCGATCCACCTGCGCGGGCTTGGTCTCGTAGCCGTCGTCGAGCACGACGCCCTTGCGCCACGTGCTGAGCGACTCGTCGCTGATCGCGCCCTTGATCTTGGCGTGGTAGATCTTCTCGACGTGCGTCTTCGGCGACAAGAGCGCCGAGTGCAGGTCACCGTCGTTGGTGAGCAGCAGCACGCCCTCGGTGTAGTAGTCGAGGCGGCCGACCGGGCGCACGCGCACTGGCAGGTTGGGCGGCAAGAAGTCCATGACTGTCTTGCGGCCCTGCGGATCCGACATGGTGCTGATGCAGCCCTTGGGCTTGTTCAGCAGGATGTAGAAGACCTTGTTGACGCTCTTGACCGGCTTGCCGTCGACGCTGACGCGGTCCTTGGCGGGCTGTACCTTGGTACCGAGCACGGTCACGACCTTGCCGTTGACCTTGACGCGCCCTTCGGTGATGAGGACCTCGGCCTTGCGCCGCGCAGCGACCCCGGCTTGCGAGAGAAACTTCTGCAGACGAATCGGTTCGGACATGACGGGCGGGGGTGTACCTCAGAAAGCCCTACGCGGGGGCGTCGACGTCGGCGTCGTTGTCGGCTTTTGGGGCCGGGTCCGTGCCGGACGCGTCGCCGGGGGGCTTGGCGGTCTCGTCCGCGACCGTCTCGGCGACCGCCTCGGTGACCGGCTGACCCGCGGCCGGCACGCCCTCGGCGGCGCGGCGCTCGTCGAGCTCGCGGATCTTCGCCATGCTGTCCTCGTTGAGCTCGTAGAACTCGCGCAACGTGGGTAGCTCCTTGAGATCCTTCAGGTTGAAGAACTCGAGGAAGTCCCGGGTGGTTCCGTAGAGCATGGGCCGCCCGGGCTCTTCCTTCTTGCCCAGGATACGCACCAGGCGCCGGTCGAGCAGGACCTTGAGCGTGCCGCTCGAGTCCACGCCGCGGATCTCGTCGATCTCGGGGCGCGTGATGGGCTGGCGGTAGCCCACGATGGCCAGGGTCTCGAGCTGGGCGCGCGACAGCTTCACCGGCTTGCCGGCGATGAGCTGCTGCACCCAGTGCGCGTTCAGCGGGTTCGTGCGGAACTGGAAGCCGCCCGCGACCTCGTGCAGCACGACGCCGCGATCGCCGTAGTCGGCGCGCAGGAACTCGAGACAGCTCGTGATGTGATCCGCGTTCTTCTCGCCGGTCAGCTCCTGCAGCTTGCGCACCGACAGCGGCTTGTCGGCGGCGAAGACCAGGCTCTCGATGATCGACTTGAGCCGCTCGGGCGGCTCGTAGCCCTCGCCCACCGGTGGTTCGCTCTCGTCGATCCGCCCCGAGGGGGTCATGGGCACCTCCTCGTTGGGGGTGCCGTCGGAGAAGCCGAACAGGTCGGGCGCGTTCACCGGGGTGGGCGCGGCGGCCTCGGACTCGGCGACCTCGAGCGCAGCGGCCGCGGCGGCCTCGACGCTGGGCGCGTCGGTCTCGGGCTGCGCGTGCGCGGCCTCGGTGCGCTTGCGGCGCGGCTTCTTCTCCTTCTCCGGCTCCGCCTCGGCTGCCGGCTCCGGTGGCACCGGCGGCGCGGCCTCGGCCTGTGCCTCGGTCGCCTCGGCGCGTGCGTCCGCAGGCGCCCCGGTGTCGGGGGCGTCGGCGAGCTTCTCGACTTCGTCGCTGGGCTTGTCGTTCTCGCTCACGGCACGTTCTCCTGGTCCCTGGCCCCTGGTGCTGACATGGCGCTAGCGATACTCGTCACCACCGCCGCCAGTCCCGAAGTCGCGCGCACGCGCGCGCAGGTCCTCGACGGCACGGGTGACGTAGATCTCGATGAGTCCTTCGGGTTGGCGAATCCGGATCAGCCTCAGCTTGGCCATCTCGAGGATGGCAAGGAAGGTGACGACCACCTCGTGGCGCGCCTGCTCGGCGCCCATGTCCTCGTCCCGGTTCAGGAACTCGAAGCAGGACTGGAAGGTGAAGGTGCCCTCGGTCTCGAGGCGATCGACGAGGTGGTTGATGCGGTCGGTGATCGACAGCCGCTCGATGAGGACGTCGTGGGTCAGCTTCACCCGCGCGCGCGACAGCACGTCGGTGAGCGCCTCGAGCAGGCTGAAGACGCCCAGCTCGGCGAGCGGCGCCTCGGCGCTCCCGGCCTCGCCCTCGGGCAGCAGATCCTCGGCGGCGGAGCCGCGCGTCCACACGTTCCGGCCCATCACCGGGCGGTCGCCCAGATTGACCGCGGCGTCCTTGTACTTCTGGTACTCGAGCAGGCGCCGGATGAGCTCCTGGCGCGTGTCGATGTCGCTCTCGCCGTCGTCGTCGGCGTCGGGGCCGTCGGCCTGGGTCGGGTCCGGCGAGGGCAAGAGCTCGCGCGACTTGATGTGCGCGAGCGTCGCGGCCATGAGCAGGTACTCGCCTGCGACCTCGAGGTTCAGCTGGCGCATGAGCTCGAGGTACTCGAGGTAGCGCTGGGTGATGAACGACACCGAGATGTCGAAGATGTCGAGCTCGTGCTTCTTGACCAGGTGCAGCAGCAGATCGAGCGGACCCTCGAACACGTCGAGGTTGATCTTGTAGTCGCTGGTGACGGCATCGGACATACGGCTACAGGCCCAGCACGGCCTTGACGACGAAGATGTAGAGCTGGTTGGCCGGCCACATGAAGATCGCGCTCAGCGTCGGGATCATGATGACCGCGGCGGCCAGGAAGATGCCGTACTTGGCGTACTCGTGGTAGTGGCGCTGGTAGCGCGTGGGCAGGAGGCCCTCGACCACCGCGCCACCGTCGAGCGGGGGCGTCGGGAGCAGGTTGAAGAACATGAGCACGAAGTTCAGCCGCACCGCGTCACCGAGCATGCTCGCGAGGGTGCCCTCGGTCAGGACCGCGGCCACGGTGAACACGCCGGTCTGCACCAGGATGAACAGCACGAGCGCCAAAAAGAGCCCGAAGAAGAGGTTCATCATCGGGCCGGCCAGGGCCACGAACATGTGACCGGTGCGCATGGAGAAGCGCCGGGTGTACGCCATCGGCTGGGTCTGGACCGGCCGGCCCCAGCCGAAGCCCGTGCTCGCACCGCCGCTGGCGAGCAGCACGACGCCCGGCAGAGCCAGCGTCCCGATCGGATCCGCGTGCGCGAACGGGTTGAGCGTGACCCGACCCTGCTGGCGCGGCAGGCGGTCGCCGAGCTTGTCCGCCACGATGGCGTGGCCGAACTCGTGCACCGCGACCGACAAGATCAAGGTGATGAGCTTGCCGACGACGAGCTTCAAGGCTTCAGGGGACAGATCCATGGCGTCTGGGGGGGCAGTATGTCAGAAGCCCAGGCCCCAGGCCAGAGTCAGAATTGGAGGGAATTGATCTGTAATTGCAAATAGTTATATAGGCGCCGCGGAGGTCGAGAGCGCCACTCTCAGGCGCGCGGATGGTGGCGCTTGTAGAGCTCCAGCAGGCGCGCTCGCGACACGTGCGTGTAGATCTGCGTGGTCGAGATGTCGGCGTGACCCAGCATCGCCTGCACCGCGCGCAGATCGGCGCCGCGCTCGAGCAAGTGGGTGGCGAACGAGTGGCGCAGCTTGTGGGGCGAGATCGCTCCGCGGATCCCGGCCGCGCGCACATAGATGCCGAGCAGCTTCCAGAAGCCCTGCCGGGTCATCGCGCGGCCCAGGCGGGTGAGGAAGAGCGCGGTGGGCGCGCCCCGCTTCACGAAGCTCGTGCGTGACTCGGCGAGGTAGCGCTCGATCACCTCGCGCGCGGTGTCGCCCATGGGCACGAGCCGCTGCTTGCGACCCTTGCCGGTGGCGCGCAGGTAGCCGGCGCGCAGGTCGACCTCGTCGAGGCGCAGCGAGATCAGCTCCGACACGCGCAGCCCGGTCGAGTACATGGTCTCGATCATCGCGGCGTCGCGCAGCCCGCGCGGGTCCGCGCGATCCGGCGCCGCGAGCAGCCGGTCCACGTCGGCGAGCGAGAGCACCACGGGCAGCGGCCGCGCCAGGCGCGGGCCGTCGATCGCCGAGGTCGGATCGGCGTCGACGTGGCGCTCGCCGCGCAGGAAGCGGAACCAGCCGCGCAGCGCCGACAGCGAGCGCGCCCGGCTGCGTGCCGCGATCTTGGCCGTGGCGCGCGCGATCAGGAACGAGGTCACGTGCTCCGGGCGCACGTTCCCCGCGTCGTCGACTCCCGCGCGCCCCAGGTGGTCGGCGAACTGGCGCAGGTCGCGCGCGTACGAGTCCAGGCTGTTCGGCGAGAGGTTGCGCTCGACCTTCAGGTGGTCCAGGTAGCGATCGATCGCATCGTCGAGCGCCAGGAGCGCAAGCATTGGGCGAGCTTAGCGCGCCTCACTCGATCTTGAGCAGTTCCTTGACCTTACCGATGACCAGGTTGGCCTGGATGGGCTTGGTGATGTACGCGTTCGCGCCCAGATCCAGGGCCCGGCGCCGGTCCTCGGCGCCGCCCTCGGTCGTGATGATCACGATCGGGACGTCCTTGTAGGCCTCGTCCCCGCGCAGGCGCTTGACCAGCTTGAGGCCGTCCATGATCGGCATGTTGATGTCGGTCAGCACGATGTCGAAGCGCACGCCGCCCGAGAGCTTCTTGAGCGCGTCCACGCCGTCGTCGGCCTCGGTGATCTCGAGCCCGCGGATGCGGCGCAGCGCGAACACGATGAGCTGGCGCATCGTCGGGCTGTCCTCGACGACGAGCGCGGTCTTGGTCGCGGTCTTGATCGTCATGGTCGCTCCTGACGGCGGCGCACGCGCGAGCCGGCGAGCACATGCGGCCCCTGCCCGGCTTCCGCCGCGCACTGCGCCGCCTCGAGGGCCACGCCCGCCGAGTCGGAGAGCAGGTGGAAGAGGTCCATGTCGACCTCGCTGAGCTCGCTCTTCTGCTGCAGGAACTCCCACACCGCGATCACGCCCACGACCTCGAGCCGGCCGGCCAGGCGCACGCGCAGCGGGATGGCCACCAGCGGATCGCCGTCGGTGGGGCGCGCCGGCGTGGTGGCCGCGGCCACGAACGCGGGGCCGCCGGCGAACACCTGGCCGACCAGCCCGCCGCTCTCGCCCGCGGCGTGGCGTGGCACCACGTGTGGATCGACGCCCTCGGCGATGAGCACGCCCAGGCGCCCATCGTCGTCGGGCGCGATCACCGCGAACACCTTGGCGCCGACGAAGTTGAGCAGGATCTCGACGATGATCTGCTGCACCTCGCCGGGTTCGAGCGTCGAGTGGAGCTGGCTGGCGGCGACATAGAGGCTCGCCAGCCGCTCGTTCTCGCGCATGAG
>JBKJOI010000048.1:0-10023 GCA_046595695.1 Haliangiales bacterium
GCCGGTCGGAGGCTGCCTCGGTGCCGTAGCGCTCGCCCACGTCGAGCAGCGGTCCGAAGCGGATGGTCCACTTGGTCGGCAGCGGCAAGAGGCCGAGCGGGCCGAGCAGCGGGAACGTCGGCGTGATCGGCAGGTAGGGTGCGCCGAAGGAGCGCGCCAGCCAGGTCACCTTGGCGACCATCGGATGGATCTCCTCGGCGCCGAGGATGGCCACCGGCACGATGGGCGCGCCGGTGCGCAGCGCCAGCTTGATGAAGCCGCCGCGGCCGAAGCGCTGCAGCCGGTAGCGCTCCTTGTAGAGCTTGCCGATGCCCTTGATGCCCTCGGGGAAGACCGCAACGACCTGGTCGTCCTCGAGCAGGCGCTCGGCGTTCTCCTGACACGCGCGCACGCCGCCGATGCGGTTCATGAACGTACCCAGGTAGGGGAAGTGGAAGACGAAGTCCTCGACGAGCGGACGGACCTCGCGGTGCGTCTCCGACTCGCGCCGGACCGCGTGCATGAGCAGCGCGCCGTCGTAGGGCAGGGTGCCCGAGTGGTTCGCGACCAGCAGCACCCGGCCGGAACGCGGCACGTGCTCGACGCCCTGCACCTCGACGCGAAAGTAGGTGTCGTAGAGGAAGTCGAGCAGCGGCTTCACGCGCGCCGCGTACATGGGGTCGCGGCCGAACTCGTCGACGACCTCGGAGCGATCGCGCATGGCCAGCTCGCGCCAGCGCTTCCACACGAACTCGAGCGGGAGCCGCCGGCGGTGCTCGATCGGGAAGGCCGGCGACAGGCGCGCCTTGATGCGGCGCTCGAGCTCGCGGACCTCTTCCGTCACCGACTTGCGCGTGTACGGGATCTCCTTGCGCGCGTCGAGGCCTGGTCCGTAGTCACCGGGCGGCGGCGCGGCCTCCTCGCCGTAGAAGTCGTCGCCCCAGGCCTCGTCGGGCGGGAGCGCGTCGGGCGGGACCTCCTCGGCGAACGCCTCGGGCGTCTCGTCGAGGATCGCGTCGTCGTCGACGACGTCGACCGCCTCGACGGCATCGTCGTCGTCGTTGGTCCGGAGCTCGGGCTCGCGCGCGGCGCGCGGCGACTCCTCGACCGTCTTGCGCGGCGGCGCGGGGCGCTTCGGCTTCTGCCCGGTGCCCGACGCGCGCCGCTTGCTGCCGCCGTCCTTGCCGCCCTCGCCGCCGTTCGAAGTCTTGGCCATCAGGCCCTCACGCCTTCGGACGCCGAGTCGAGGCCGAGGAAGTCGTGGATCGTGCTCTTGATGTCGTAGCGCGGCTCGAAACCCATGACCTCACGTGCCTTGCGGCCATCGGCGACGCACAGGAAGCGGAAGAACTGCAGCATGCTCGGTGGCGTGTCGGCGATCTGCGTCGACCAGAGCGCGCGCGAGATCGGCCGGGCCAGGAAGTGTGGCAGGGGCAGCGGGAACTTGCCCATCATCGCGCGCACCGTCGAGTAGGGCAGCACGCCCTCGCCGGTGATGTTGAACTCGCCCGGGAAGTCGCCGTCGATCGCCAGCTTGAAGGCGTCGACGACGTCCTCCTCGTGGATGAACTGCAAGAGCGGGTCGTAGCCCATCATGACGGGCACGATCGGGCGCGAGAAGAAGCGGGTGATGAAGTTGTGCACGCGCGGTCCCAGGGTCGGCGCCACGCGCAGCGCGGTGACGATGGTGCCCTCGTTCTCGGCGCGGAAGCGGCGCACCTGCTTTTCGGCCTGCACCTTGTCGTTGATGAAGCGCGACTTGGGGTGGCCCTTGAGCTCGTGCGCCTCGGACAGGAAGTTCGGGTTCAGCGGGTTCGCGCCGTAGACCATCGTGGTCGACGACAGCACGAACTTGCGCACGCGCGCCTGCGCGCACGCGTTCAGGACGTGCATGGTGCCGATGTCCTCGAGCTCGTGCGCCCACGCGATCGCCTGTGTCGGATGGGCCAGGAACGCGGCGTGCACGACCGTGTCCACGCCCTCGTCCTCGAGGATCGCAGCCATGTCGGCGTCGGCGGTGGGCAGGGTCAGGTCGAGCTTGTAGAACTGCGTCTTGTCGAGCGGGAAGTCGGGCTTGCGCAGGTCGAAGGCGAGCAGCTTGGAGTAGCGGCGATCTTCTTCCAGGCGCTTGAGCGTCTCGGCGCCGGCGAAGGAGCGCGCGCCGGTCACGGCGACGACGCGGCGGTCGGGATCGAACGCGCGCACGACCGGCGCGGGCGCGATCGTGGCGAGCTCGCCCGGTACCGGCGTCTGCGTCGCCGCGTCCCTGCGCTTGCCCCGCCGTGGCCGCCGCTCGATGCCGTTCCCGTCCCCGTTCGTCATGGCGCGGCGAATCTAACGGAAACGCCAAGGGACGCGCAAGCTTGGAGCGCCGCGTCAGCGCTCGGCGTGGCCCACGTCGCCGGTGCGATGACCGACGAAGGTCGCGCTCACCGGGTGCTCGCCGGCGCCCACGTTGAGGCCGAGATCCCAGGTGCCCCGATCGAGACGGTCGATCCGGCCGTCGAGCGCGCCGCCCTCGCTGGCGGCGTCCCACATGCGCGCCTCGCCACGGGCGAAGTGCAGGGCGCGGAAGTCGAGGGCGCGCACGCGTTCCTCGACCTGCGCCGCCACCAGATCCAGGCTGGCGTCACACAGCTCGAGCAGCTCGGCCTGGTGACCCACGCAGATCAGGTTCAGGCAGCTCGACGCCACCGTCTGCGCCAGCGCCGAGCAGTCGACGAGCAGGCCGAGCGCGCCTCGCAGGTCGGGGACGCCGAAGCGCTCGGCGAGCGCCTGGTCGAGCGTGGCGAGCGCGAGGGTGCCGAGCGGCAGGCCGAAGTCGTGGTCGCCGACGTCGAGTCGGCCGTTCTCGACCGCGGGCGAGCTCTCGAAGATATGCACCGCGTTGCAGGTCAGGTCGGGCGCGGACACCACGTCGGCGAGCGCCGGCGGGACCGGGGTCAGCCAGCGCTGGCCCCCCAGCGTGAACGCGACGCCGACGAGGCGATGGCCAGCGGCGGCGTCGCCGGTATCGCCGGGAGTGCCTAGCTCGAGCTCGGTCACGATCTCGAAGCGCGTCACCAGGGACGCCAGATCGTCGACCAGCCCGACCAGCTGCTCGGCCACCGGTACGCCCTCGTAGAGGCGGGCGAACACGTACGCGTCGATCCAGCCCTCGAAGTAGCCGAGCAGGACGTCGGGGATCAGCGCGAGCACCGTCGAGACGATGGGCACCTGGGCGGCCTCGAGCAGGCTGAGGATCGCGTGCGCGGGCGTCTCGGCGAGCTGCGACAGCGCCGAGAAGGTGTGGTTCGCGAGATCGGGCAGGATCCCGGCGCCGGTCAGGTCGACGTGCGTGGACAGCTCGTAGCGGCCAGACAGCTCCTCGCTGGCGGCGCCGCCCGGGGCGGTCGGGTCGCCGTTCGATGCGTCGCAGGCGATCGCGAGGAGGCACGCCAGGGCCAGTGAGGCATGGAGTCTGCGCATGCGCACCATGGGTAGCAAGATGTGTGCTCGTGTGGGCGACTGTAATTCTGAATGCTTGCAACGACGGGCCTGGGGAAGGATCACCCGATCGGCCGGCGGACGTTACAGCCCGGCGTCGGGAGCCTGCTCGGCGATCCAGTCCTTCAAGCACGACAGCTCCTTGGGCGAGAGCGCGTCGGCGAGCAGCGGCATGGCCGAGCCGCAGGGCGGCGAGCCGGCCACCTTGAGGTAGAGGAGGCTGGCCTCGGGATCCTCGGGCGAGACCAGGATGAGGCCGCTGGCGGCACAGGCCCCGCCCGCGGCGGGCTGGTTCACCAGGCGATCGACGACGCCCGGGGTGACCAGATCGAGCGCGCCCGCCGGCTCGTAGGCGGTGTGGCAGCCCATGCCGCTGCACTTCATGGCCAGGATCTCGGTCTCGACGTCGGGACAGCGATCGCCATCGCGGAAGCTCTCGGGATCCTCGAGCGCGCCCGGGCACGCGGTGGCGAGGCCGAGCAGGAGGCCCGCGAGCAGGAACTCTCTAGTACGCATAGGCGACCCCCAGACCGAGCGCGAAGAACTCGTCGAGCGCGCCGCCCGCGACGTAGAGATCGCCGGGCGTAGGGTTGAGCGTGTAGAAGACCCGCGTGTAGCCGAGGTCGACGCGCGCCTCGAGCGAGCTGGACAGGCGGTAGCCGACGCCGAGCCCGAGGTCGACGCCGCCGGTGGACGCGTCGGCGAACGCGTCGCCGACGCCGCCGTCGTCGAGCACGAGCAGGTAGGCGCCCGAGAGCGTGACCGCGAGCTTGCCGCTGGGCACGCGCACGTCGCCGCCGACGCGCAGCGCCGAGTAGTCGACGCCGGGCAGCAGGTCGTCGCTCATCTCGGGGTTGCCGAGCTCGAAGACCAGCTTGGTGAAGCCGAGGCCCACGCCCGCGCCGGTCTTGCCGTGGCCGCCGAAGCGCGCCTGCACGCCGAGATCGAGGCGGCTCCACGAGGTGTCCGCGCTCATGCCGCTCTCGGTCGTCGACGAGAGCGCGAACGCCTGGGCGTAGCCCGCGGTGAGCCCGAGCCGGCCGAGGAACCCGCCGCTCGAGACGAGCGGAAAGACCTGCAGGCCGACGACCGCGAGCGGCGCGCCGAACAGCTCGTACGGCCGCATGTTGCTGGTGAGCTGGTCATTGTAGGCGAGGCGACGGCCGCCGATCTGGGCGCCCGCGGACAGCACGAGCAGCGCCCCGCGATCGCGGCCGGGCGCGCCGCCCGCCGACGCCGAGACGCCATCCGATGCACCACCGTCGACCGCCCCGCCCGAGCCGCTCGCGGCGTCGCTGTCGTCCTCGGGTTCGGGCGCGGCGGCGGCCACGGGCTCCGCGCGCTCGGGCTCCGCGGGCGCGGCCGCGACCGGCGCCTCGGCGCCGCCCGCCAGCTTCTCGAGCGCGCGCGCCGCCGCCGCGGGCGCCTGGTCGGCCGCGACGTCGCGATCGAGCAGCACGGCGCCGCTCTTGCCGTCGACCACCACGAGCGTCACGGTCCGCTTGCCGCGCTTGCCCTCCTTGCTGATGGCGACCACCGCCGCGGCCGCGCCGCTCTTCTTGGCGGCCTTCACGATCGCGGCGCGCGCCTTCTTCTTGGCCTTCTTGTTGCCATGAAGCGACTTGCCCACGTTCTTGCCGAGTGCCGTGCTGAATCCCCCCGCATCGTCGGCGCGCAGGCCGTCGGGGAGCGCGCTTGCAAGAGCATCGCGAAGGTCAGTCGATCCCGGGCCCTCCACATGCATGACGACGGAGCGTGGTGCTTGCGCGTGCGCCGGCCCGGCGGAGATGCCGAACGCGACGAACGCGATCACCACGACATAGGCGATCGATCGCTTCATGCGGACGACCGTACCCCAGGGAGAGAAGTCGCCACAAATGGGTGTCGAGTCCTCACTCGTGTGGACAATCGGCATCTGGGCGCATGTAGGCATTTGCTATTCATGCATCGCATGGGATCTGCAACCACGCGATAAACCCGCGCCAATTTGGACATAGGCGATAAATAGTTTGGGGCTCAAAGTGGCGTGAGGATTGCGTCCCCGTAGGTACGCCCGTTTCCGCGGGTGTGGAGGAGGACCGGAAATGCAGATCCGCCAGATCGCCGCACTGACCGCCGCCCTCGGGGCTGCGCTCGGGAGCGGATGCGCGGGGGAGATTGGCTCACCCATCGGGCAAGACACCTCTGCGGTGTGCGGGGAGACGACGAGACCGGGTCCTTCGCCGATCCGTCGCCTCACGCGTGTCGAGTACGACAACACCGTGCGCGATCTGCTGGGTGACGAGACCAACCCGTCGCGCGACTTCCCCCCCGAGGAAGAGGCGCTCGGCTTCAACAACAACGCGGCGACGCTGGGCGTGACCCAGCTGCTCGCCGAGCAGTACATGGTGGCGGCCGAGGGCATCGCGCAGCGCGCGACCGAGGCCGACAAGATGAACGCGCTGCTCGGCTGCGATCCGGCGGCCGTGGGCGAAGAGGCGTGCGTCAGCGAGTTCGTCGGCCGCTTCGGCCAGCGCGCCTGGCGGCGTCCGCTCGCCGCCGACGAGGTCGCGCAGATGGTCGCGCTCTACCGCGCCGCGCGCGAGCCCTACGACTTCCCCACCGGCGTGCAGGTGGTGGTGCAGGCGCTCCTGCAGTCGCCGCACTTCCTCTACCGCGTCGAGTTCGGCGACCCGACCGCGGCGGGCGAGCGCGTCGTGCCGCTCGCCGGCCACGAGATGGCGTCGCGGCTGTCGTACTTCCTCTGGGGCACGATGCCCGACGAGACCCTGTTCGCCGCCGCCGCCGCGGGTGAGCTGGGCTCGCGCGAGCAGGTCGGTGCGCAGGCGCGCCGCATGCTCGAGGATCCGCGCGCGCGTGCCGCGGTGCGCAACTTCCACACCCAGTGGCTCAAGCTCGATCTGGTCGAGCTCGCCAGCAAGGACGCGTCGATCTTCGACGGCTTCACGCCGGCCGTGAAGAGCTCGCTGCGCGAGGAGACGCTGGCCTTCCTCGACAATGTGATCTGGGAGGGTGACGGCTCGGTCGACACCCTGCTGACCGCGCCCTACACCATGATGAACGCCACGCTCGCCGAGTACTATGGCGTGACCGGGCCGACCGGCGACGCCTTCGAGCGCGTCGAGCTCGACCCGTCGCGCTACTCGGGCGTGCTCACCCAGGCCGGCCTCATGGCCGCGCTGGCCAAGCCCAACCAGACCTCCCCGGTGCTGCGCGGCAAGTTCGTGCGCGAGCAGTTGCTCTGTCAGATCCTGCCGCCGCCGCCGCCCGACGTCGACGTCACGCCGCCGGATCTCGATCCCAACCTGACCACGCGCGAGCGCTTCGCGCAGCACTCCGAGGATCCGGTCTGCGCCGGCTGCCACCGCCTCATGGATCCGATCGGCTTCGGCTTCGAGAACTTCGACGGCGCCGGACGCTTCCGCGCCGAGGAGAACGGCGTCGCGGTCGACGCCTCGGGCGAGATCCTGGCCTCCGACGACGCCAATGGCACGTTCAATGGGGTGCCCGGGCTGGCCCAGCAACTGGCCGGCTCGGACCAGGTGCGCGCCTGCATGTCGACGCAGTGGTTCCGCTTCGCCTACGGCCGCATCGAGACCGGTGACGACGAGTGCACCATGGAAGCCCTGAGCGTGCAGTTCGCCGCCGGCGGCTACGACATCAAGGCGCTGCTCGTCGCGCTCACCCAGACCGACGCCTTCCTCTACCGCAAGGCCGTCGTCGCCGAAGGAGGTCAGTGATGTCCAGCCGTGGCAAGCTCAGCCGTCGCGCGTTCCTGCGCGGCGCCGGCGGCGTGGCCATCGGCCTGCCGTTCCTGAACCTCATGGGATGCACGTCGCGCAGCGGCGCGGCGGTCGACGTCGGTGGCACCGGCGGGGCCGCCGCGGCGGTCGGCCCGCCGCGCGCGGCGGGCCTGTTCCCCAAGCGCTTCGTCGCCTTCTTCAGCGCCAACGGCACGGTGGCCGAGAACTGGCGGCCGACCGGCGGCGAGACCGACTTCGCGCTGTCGCCGATCCTGTCGCCACTCGAGGAGCACAAGCAGCAGCTGCTCATATTGGAGGGCATCGATCTCGAGTCGACGCGTCACGGACCGGGCGACAACCACCAGAAGGGCATGGGCCACCTGCTGTCCGGCATCGAGCTGCTCGAGGGTGACGAGTTCACCGGCGGCAACGGCGAGCTGGTCGGCTGGGGCGGCGGCATCACCGTCGACCAGAAGATCGCCAACGTGGTCGGCGGCGCCAGCAAGTTCAAGTCGCTCGAGCTGGGCGTGCAGGTCTTCGGCGCCAACATCTGGTCGCGCATGTGCTACGCGGCGCCCAACCAGCCGATCCCGCCCGAGGACGACCCGTACGCCGCGTTCCAGCGCATCTTCGGCGACCTGGGCGGCGATCCGCTCGGCCTGGAGAAGAAGATCGCGCTGCGCAAGTCGGTGCTCGACACCGTCGGCTCGGACTACGGCCGGCTGGCCCCGCGCCTGGGCGCCGAGGACAAGCAGCGCCTCGACGCGCACCTGACCGCCATCCGCGACATCGAGGCCCGCCTCGACTCGGGCGGGCAGCTGGGCGGCGCCTGCCAGAAGCCGGTGCTGGGCGCGCCGAACGTCAACGACAACGACAACTATCCGCTCATCGGCAAGCTGCAGATGGACCTCTTGGTCATGGCGCTGGCCTGCGATCTCACGCGTGTGGCCAGCCTGCAGTGGAACGCCGCGGTCTCCAACCGGGTGTTCAGCTGGCTCGCCGACCCGATCTCCGAGGGTCACCACGACCTGTCGCACTTCGGCGATTCGGACACCGGTGCGTTCGACAAGCTGACGCGCATCAACAACTGGTACGCCCAGCAGCTCGCCTACCTGATCTCCGAGATGAAGAAGGTGCCCGAGGGCGAGAGCGGCACGCTGATGGACAACACCGTCATCCTGTGGGGCAACGAGCTGGCGCGCGGCAACTCGCACGCGCAGCAGAACGTGCCCTTCGTGCTCGCTGGCTCGTGCGGCGGCGCGCTGAAGACCGGCCGGTATCTGACGTACGACGGCACCGTGCCGCACAACAACCTGCTCGTCTCCATGATGAACGCCATGGACGTGCAGGATCAGACGTTCGGTAATCCGGCGTACTGCACGGGGCCGCTCCCGCGGCTGACCTAGTACCTCACCACAGAGGAGACGACTGGTTCAGGCCTCGACCCGGCCCGGAGGTGGCAGCGGCCTGCTGTCTGCGCTCGGGGGCTGCAGACCGGTCAGAGTAGGCGCGCCTGCCAAGGAGCGGCAGCATCCGGATCGCGGGCGCGCGCGATGGCGCGCGCGACGTGCTCGCGGCCGAAGTCACGCTCGGCTTCATGGAGGTTGTGGCTCCTGCACCGGAGCGCCAGCCCGCAGACGGTGGCGGCGCCGCCGCGCGCGAACGGCCGGATGTGGTGCACCTCGATCTGGAAGGTCGACCCGCAGACGTGACCGCCGGTGCCGACGAAGGTGCAGCGCCCGCCGTCGCGCCGCCAGACCGCGTCGCGCACGGCCGCGGGGATGTAGCGGCTGAGCGGGGGTGCCGGTGCATCGGGGGCGTCGTTCGCCGCGGCCGGCACGGTTGCGGTCGCGCCGTCGCGATCGTCGTTCGCCGCTGCCGGCACGGTCGCGCGGTCCAGGTTCTCGTTCGCCGCTGCCGGCCGCGACGTCCCGGCGCCGCGGCGCCGCTTGTGGCACGCGGCCAGGGTCACGCGCACGCACTCGTGCAGGACGGCCTCGAGGCTGCCCCCGGGCAGCTTGTGGCCGAGCGCCGCGCGCACCGCCTCGAGGTCGCGCACGAACTCGTCCGAGACCGTCGCCCGCAAGAGGTGCTGGGTCGCCGACAGCGGGGCGATGCGCGCCCGCGGCGCATCGATCGAGGCCGATCCGGTCCGCGCCTCGGGCGCGGCGGCGGCGGCCGCGGGCGCGGCAGGCGCGAACTCCGCGGCGGGCGCGTCCGCGACGGGCGCGACGGCGGGCGCGGACTCCGCGACGGGCGCGACGGACGCGTCCGCGGCGCGGCTGGGCTTCCGCCGGAGCGAATCAGGCACCGCGGGCCGTGGCCGGAGCGCCGCGACCAGCCGCTTCACCTCGTCCTCGCTGCGGCCCGCGGCGCGCGCGAGGACCTCCTCGCGGCCGGGGCCCTCGAGCACGTCGCGCAGCTCGACGAGCGTGGTCAAGCTCAGCCGGCCGTCGCCGAGGTACTCGGCGACCACGGGGAAGCGCGCGACCAGCCGCGCCGCGGTCGACCGCCGGTACGCCGCGCTGCTCGAGTAGCCGAGGTGCTGAATCAGGAACACGAAAAGGCTCGAGAAGCCCAGCTCCGCGTACAGCCGCCTCCGGTCCACCTCACCGAGGTACTCGAGGAACTCCACGAGCAACCTCCGCTCCGCCCGCCTCAGCTCGTACAGCCGCGAGGTCAGCTCGGACGACGGCACCGTGGCCAGCGCGTTCGTGTGCATGTCTCCTTGTAGCCGGCGATTTTCGGACCTCACCAGCTGCACCACCGCGCCCACCACGCCGCTTTCGCGACGCGGGCGCGACCCCGCCCTCGC
>JBKJOI010000144.1:0-16070 GCA_046595695.1 Haliangiales bacterium
GGCGCGGCGACCGGAGCCTTCGCGACGGCCTTCGCGGGCGCGGCGACCGGAGCCTTCGCGACGGCCTTCGCGAGCGCGGCGACCGGAGCCTTCGCGACGGCCTTCGCCACCACCGGCTTCGCCGCGGCCTTCGACTTCTTCGCCGGTGGCGGCGGCTTCTTGGCCTTCGCCACCGGCTTGGCAGCGGCCTTCGCCGCGCCGGGCTTGCGCCCGGCCGGGCGGGCCGTGCTCTTGCTGGCGGCCTTCTTTGCCGACGCGGACGCACCGGCCTTCTTGCCGGCCGGCTTGGCGGTTCGCTTGGCGGCGCCCGGCTTCAGCACCTTCTTACCGGTCTTCTTGGGCTTGGACTTCTTGGCCATTCTGAGCTTCCCCCGATTTTCAGCCTAGAAGCGCCGAGAAGAATCTGTCAATTGTTTCGTTCGCTTGGGAGGCCCGAGACGTTCTTTACAGAGGCTTTACGGCGGCATATACCACCCGCATGAAGTTTTCCTCGGTCGCGGCCGCCCCTGTCGAGATCTCCTGTGATCTGCTGGCAATTCCGATCTTCGACGACGGCATCGCGGGCAGCGAAGCGGCGAAGGCCGTGGACGCCAAGCTCGACGGCGTGCTGTCCGCCGCGGCCGGCGACGAGCGCTTCGAGGGCAAGCCCGGCCAGTCGTTCACTCTGCACACCCACGGCAAGATGGGCGCGCGCCGCGTGGTGCTCCTCGGCTGTGGCAAGCCCGCCCTATTCGAAGCCGCCGACGCGCGCCACCTGGGCGCGCGCGCCGCGCGGGCCGCTGGTGCGACCGGCTCCAGGAGCTTCGCGCTCGTGGCGCCTGCCGGACGCGACGACGAGCGCTTCCTGCAGCTGTTGACCGAGGGCGCGCTGCTCGGCCGCTACAAGTTCGGCCGCTACCTGACCAGCGACGACGCCAAGCGACCCGACCCGGTCGAGTCCTTCACGCTGGTCACGAGCGCCAAGGCCGCCGACGCGTACGCGCGCGCGACCAAGCGCGCCGAGATCGTCGCGACCGCGGTCATGAAGGCGCGCGACTTCATCAACGAGCCGGCCGGCACCATGACGCCGCGGCGCATGGAAGAAGAGGCGCGTGCGCTGGCCAAGGCGCACGGCCTGACCATCGACGTGCTCGGCCCCGACAAGTGCCGCGAGCTGGGCATGGGCATGTTCCTGGCCGTGTCGCAGGGCTCGGTCGAGGAACCGCGCTTCATCCACCTCTCGTACAAGCCGGCCGGCACCGCGAAGAAGCGGGTCGCGCTCATCGGCAAGGGCGTCACGTTCGACTCGGGCGGGCTGTCGCTCAAGCCCAACGAGGGCATGCTCGACATGAAGGTCGACATGTCCGGCTCGGCCGCGGTGATCGCCGCCATCGCCGCCATCGCACAGCTCGGATCGCCCCACGAAGTGCACGCGTTCGCCGCGCTGACCGAGAACATGCCCTCGGGCAGCTCGTACAAGCTCGGCGACGTGCTCAAGTCCATGGCCGGCAAGACCGTCGAGATCAACAACACCGACGCCGAAGGCCGGCTCACCCTCGGTGACGCCATCACCTACGCGCTCAAGCAGAAACCCGACGAGCTCTTCGACTTCGCCACGCTCACCGGCGCGTGCGTGGTCGCGCTCGGGCCGCACACCGCGGGCGTCATGGGCAACAACGAGGAGCTGGCCAAGGCGTGGCTCGGCGCCGCCAAGGCCGCGGGCGAGGACATGTGGCCGCTGCCGCTGGTCACACGTCTGCGCGACCAGCTGAAGAGCGAGATCGCCGACATGCGCAACACCGGCGAGCGCTGGGGCGGCGCGCTGACCGCGGGACTCTTCCTCAAGGAGTTCGTCGGCGAGACGCCGTGGGTGCACGTCGACATCGCCGGACCCGCCTCCGCCGACAAGGATTTCGGCAGTATCTCGAAGGGTGGCGTGGGGTTCGCGGTCGCGACGATGGTCGAGTACCTCTCGCCGCGCGGGTAACACCCGCGTTACTCCTGGCCGCGCCGTCAGCGCGCGGTCAGGCGCTCGTGCCGATTCCCTTCGACTTTCGACGCAGTGCGAAACGAGAGTGCCAATTAGGCACTATCTATTCGCAATCGTTAGGGTTTTTTCGCGTTGGGCGCGTTGACTTTGTCACCTCGCTATGGTAGCGTACTGGCGTCCCGAGTTCTGGCTTTGCAAGCCAGCAGTCAGTCGGCCCAGTCAGTGTCTGTTGGGTCTGAATAGCCGGGCCGACACCCGCCAGTTCCCGGACGAGGAGATTCTACGAAATGGATACCGCTTTCAACGTCGGTGATAAGGCAGTCTATCCCGCCCACGGTGTAGCCGAAGTGGAGGGCATGGAGACGCGCGAAATCGGCGGCAGCAAGATTACCTTCTACATCCTCCGTATCCTGGATACGGGGATGAAGATCATGATCCCGAAGGGCAATGTCGCGTCCGTCGGGCTGCGCGAGATCATCAGCCAGTCGGATGTGAAGGAAGTCTTCAACATCCTGAAGTCCAAGGAAATCGCGGTCGAGGGCCAGACGTGGAACCGGCGCTACCGCGAGTACATGGACAAGATCAAGACCGGCAGCGTCTTCGAGATCGCCGAGGTCCTGCGCGACCTCTCGCTGCTCAAGGCCTCCAAGGACCTGTCGTTCGGCGAGCGCAAGATGCTCGACACGGCACGGACCCTGCTCGTCAAGGAGCTCGCCATCGCCAAGGCCGTGAAGGAGATCAAGATCGAGCAGGAACTCGAGAAGATCTTCGGCCCGACCTCGGCGCCCAAGCTCGTCAGCTGACGGCTAGCGCGCCTTCGAGGCGCACAAATCGAAGAGGCGGTCGGCCCTGAGCCCACCGCCTCTCCGTATTTTCGGGACGCGTCAGGCAGACGCGCCTGATGCGCGCCTGATGCGCGCCTGATGCGCGCCGGGAGTCCTACCTGCGCCCGCCGAGCAGCCCACGCCCGCCGCCGAATCGGCGGCGGCGGCGAGCTACCAGCGCATCAGCAGGGAGCCCCAGGTGAAGCCGGCGCCGAAGGCCACCGCGCACACCAGGTCACCCTTCTTCACCTTGCCCTCGGCGATCGCTTCCTCGAGACAGAGCGGGATCGTGGCGGCAGTGGTGTTGCCGTACTTCTGGATGTTGTTGTGGACCTGGCGGTCGTTCAGCCCGAGCGACTTCTGCACGTGCTCGTTGATGCGCAGGTTGGCCTGGTGCGGGATCAGGCAGGCCATGTCCTTGAGCTCGTAGCCGTTCGTCTTGAGCGCCTCCAGGACAACCTCGGGCATCCGCGTCACGGCGTGCTTGAAGACCTGGCGCCCGTTCATCTTCGGGAACAGCGTGCCGTCGGTGAGCTGCGGCTCGGTGATGCGCGGCAGGCGCTTGGACGACACGCCCTCGAGGCAGAGCTCCTCGGCGAACGTACCGTCGGCGTAGAGGTGCGCGGAGAGGATGCCTTCGTTGTCATCGGTGGTGGGGCCGAGGACCGCGGCGCCCGCGCCATCACCGAAGAGCACCGCGACGTCGCGGCCGCGAGTGGTCACCTCGATGCCGGTCGAGTGGACCTCGGCGCCGACGACGAGCACGTGGTCGACCATGCCGCCGCGGATGTACATGTCGGCGATCGAGAGGCCGTAGATGAACCCGGTGCACTGCTGGCGGATGTCGAGCACCGGCATGGGCTTGAGCCCCAGCTTGCGCTGCAGGAACACGCCGGTGCCGGGGAACTCGATGTCGGGCGACAGCGTCGCGAAGATGACCATGCCGATCTTCTCGAGCGGTACACCCGAGTTCGCGATGGCCTTCTTCGCGGCCTCGGCGCCCAGGTCGGAGGATCCGATACCCTTGCCGGGCTCGACCCAGTGGCGCTCGCGGATGCCGGTACGCTCGATGATCCACTCATCGGTCGTCTCCATCCACTGCTTGAGGTCGTTGTTCGTGACCACGCGCTCGGGCACGTACGTGCCTAGCCCGAGGATCTTCGATCTCCTCTGCCCCATCAGGTGTCCTCCGGGGGCCGCGCTCTCAGCGCGCGGCCCCGGTTGCAGTTGGTACTAAACGTCGAGGTTGCGTACGTTGAGCGCGTTCTTCTCGATGAACTCGCGGCGCGGCTCGACCAGATCACCCATGAGCGTCGTGAAGATCTTCTCGGCTTCGGGCGCGTCCTGGATGCTCACCTTGAGCAGCGTGCGCTTCTCCGGGTTCATGGTCGTTTCCCATAGCTGCTCGGCGTTCATCTCGCCCAGACCCTTGTAGCGCTGGATCTGCAGGCCCTTGCGGCCGATGTCGTCGATCGCCTTGGCCAGCGTGGTGAGGATCTGGTACTCGGCGCGGTCGGTGCCACGATCGAGCGTGTACGGCGCGGTGGCGTCGCGGGCGAGCTCCTCGCGCAGCCGGCGCAGCTCCTCGTACTCGGGCGTCACCAGGAAGGCGAAGTCGATCTCGGCGGCCTTGCGGGCGCTGCCCAGGCGCGCGGGCACCCGGATGACCACGCCACCGTGCTCGGCATCGGGCTTGAGCTCGAACTTCACTTGCGCGAGGTCGTCGTAGCGCGCGGCCAGGTACGGCTTCACCAGCTCGTTCAGCATCTTCTCGAGCTTGACGGGGTCGGCGAGATCGCCGCGCTTGAGATCGCCCGCCTGGATGAGCGCGTCGACGATGCGCGAGTCGGCGCGCTTCTCGAGCAGCTGCAGCACGCGCACGTAGCGCAGCGCGCGGCGCACGAACTCGGCGGCCTCTTCGCCCTGCAGCGGCTTGCCGCCGGCGCCTGACACCTGCATCTCCTCGACGGCGGAGTGCACCACGTAGTCCTCGAGTGCCTGCTCGTTCTTGAGGTACAGCTCCTTCTTGCCCTTCTTGACCTTGTAGAGCGGCGGCTGCGCGATGTAGAGGAACTCGCGCTCCTTGTCGAAGAACTGCGGGTACTGCCGGTAGAAGAACGTCAGGAGCAGGGCGCGGATGTGCGACCCGTCGACGTCGGCGTCGGTCATGATGATGATGCGGTGGTAGCGCAGCTTGGCCAGGTCGATGTCCTGGGCGATGCCGCAGCCGAGCGCGGTGATGAGCGTCGCGATCTCCTGCGACGCGAGCACCTTGTCGAGGCGCGCGCGCTCCACGTTCAGGATCTTGCCCTTGAGCGGCAAGATGGCCTGGAAGCGACGATCGCGGCCCTGCTTGGCCGAGCCACCGGCCGACTCGCCCTCGACGAGGTAGAGCTCGCACTTTCCGGGGTCGCGCTCCTGGCAGTCGGCGAGCTTGCCGGGCAGCGAGGACATCTCGAGCACGCCCTTGCGCTGCACCATCTCGCGGGCCTTGCGCGCCGCCTCACGCGCGCGCGCGGCGATGACCGCCTTGAGGATGATCTGCTTGCCTTCCTTCGGGTGCTCCTCGAAGAACTTGGCGAGCTTCTCGTTCACCACCGCGGCGACGATGCCGGTGACCTCGCTCGAGACCAGCTTGTCCTTCGGCTGGTTGTTGAACTTGGGATCGGGGTGCTTGATGGAGATGACCGCGGTCAGTCCCTCGCGCAGGTCGTCGCCGGAGAGCGCGCCCTTGGCGTCCTTGAGCAGGTTCTTCTCGAGGCCGTAGGCGTTGACCGTGCGCGTGAGCGCCTGGCGGAATCCGGTGACGTGCGCGCCACCGTCCTTGTTCTTGATGTTGTTCGTGAACGAGTACAGCTGCTCCTGGAACGAATCGTTCCACTGCAGCGCGACCTCGACGGTGATCTCGTCCTTCTCGTCGAGGATCGTGATCGGCTCGTCGTGGATCGTGGTCTTGTTGGTGTTGAGGTCCTTCACGAACGAGGCGAGGCCGCCCTGGAAGTGGAAGTCGTGCGTCTTGTCGGGCGCGCGCTCGTCACGGATCGTGATGTGCAGCCCGCGGTTCAGGTACGACAGCTCGCGCAGGCGCTGCGACAGCGTCTCGAACGAGTAGTCGGTGACCTTGAAGACCTCGGCGTCGGGCTTGAACGTGAGCTTGGTACCACGCCGATCGGTCACGCCGATCGGCTTGAACTCCGTCGACGGGATGCCCTGCCGGAACTCCTGGTAGTAGACCTTGCCCTCGCGGCGGATCTCGAGCTTCACCCACTCGGAGAGCGCGTTCACGACCGACACGCCAACGCCGTGGAGGCCGCCGGAGACCTTGTACGAGTCCTTGTTGAACTTACCGCCCGCGTGCAGCACGGTCATGATGACCTCGGGCGTGGGCCGCAGCTCCGTCGGATGCATATCGACGGGCATGCCACGGCCGTCGTCCTCGACGGTCACCGAGCTGTCGAAGTGGATGATGACGTCGACGCGGGAACAGAAGCCGGCGAGCGCCTCGTCGACGGAGTTGTCGACGACCTCGTAGACCATGTGGTGCAAGCCGGTGCCGTCATCGGTGTCACCGATGTACATGCCCGGCCGCTTGCGCACGGCTTCGAGTCCCTTGAGGACGGTGATGCTGTCGGCGTTGTAATCGGACGCGCTAGCAGCGCGCGGGGAGTCGACTTCTGCCATGGGCCTATTTGATCTCTCGGGGCTCTCGTGACCGTGCGGTCAGCGCGGGATGTTCTGCGCGAAAAGGTTGGGTTTTTCTACCATGCGTGGGGGGTGGGGTAAAGCAATTACACGCCCTCGGATGCGAGTCGAACATGACCGCCAAATACTCGAAAATCCAGACGATTTTCGGTCACGGCGACGTGCTTTTCATGGGTCGTGGTCACGAAGCACTGGCACTCGATCTTGCGCAGGAAATCGAACAAAAATCGGTTCCGCGTCGCGTCCAGCTCGGAGCTCACGTCGTCGAGCAGCAGCAAGGGTGAATCGCCCTGGCGCGCGCGCAGGAGGCGCATCTCGGCGGTCTTCCAGGCGAGCACCAGCGAGCGCAGCTGGCCCTGCGAGGCGAAGGCCCTGGCGGGCTTGCCGGCGAGCAGGAAGCACAGGTCGTCGGCGTGCGGCCCGATGTTGGTTTGCCGCCGCGCCCGGTCGCGCGCGCGCGTGGCCACGAGCGCGGCACCGAGGCGTTCCACGAGCGCGTCCTCGTCTTCGCCGGCCTCGAGCAGCGCGTCGGGCGCCTCGTAGACGAGCTCGACCGGAAGGCCCGACTGGGTGATGGACTCGTAGGCGTCGGCGAACAGCCCGCTGAGCTCGGCCAGGTAGCGGCGGCGCGCGCGCAGCATGCGCGCGCCCGAGCGCTTGAGCTCCTCGTCGTAGGCGTCGAGCAGCGCGTCGTCGACGCGCTCGGCGCGCAGGAGCGCGTTGCGGGACTTGAGCGCGCGGGCGTAGCGCTGCGCATCCGCCAGGAACGAGGGCTGGCGGTTGAACACCGAGCGGTCGAGGAAGCGCCGCCGGCCCGCCGGGTTGCCACGCGGCACGCGCAGGTCGTCGGGCGCGAACAGCACGACGTTGAAGTCACCGAAGTAGTCGGCCAGGCTGCGCGGGGTCTTGCCGTCGAGCCGCGTCTCCTTGCGGCGAGGCGTGAGCCGTAACTCGTACAGCCGGGCCAGGCCGCCGCGCTCGACGCGCGCGCGCACCGCCGCCTCGGGCTGGTCGTGGGCGATCATCTCGGCGGTATGGCTGGTGCGGAAGGAGCGGAGCGTGCCGGCCAGGTAGATGGCCTCGAGCAGGTTCGTCTTGCCCTGGCCGTTGTCACCGACGAACACGTTGAAGCCCTGACCCGGCTCGATCGTCATCGGGGCGAGGTTCCTGAAGCTCTGGAGCTGGAGGGCCTGGAGGATCATCGGGCGCGAAGCGGCGCCGGCGCGCGGGCCAGCGCGCGGCTCAGATGCGCATCGGCATGACGACGCCGAGGTAGTCGGTCGAGTCGGCGGGCCGCAGGAGCGCCGGGTCGAGCTCGCCGGACAGCTCGAGCACGAGCTGCTCGCTGGTCATCTGCGAGAGCAGCTCGGTGAAGTACTTGGGGTTGAAGCCGATGGAGATGGGCGCGCCCGCGTAGCCGACGTCGATCTCCTCGTGGACCTCGCCGAGCTCGGGGTTCTCGCTGGAGACGCGCAGGATGCCCTTGTCGAGCGAGAGTTTCACGCCGCGGGTGTCCGAGGACATGAGCGACGCACGCTTGAGTGCCTCGAGCAGCGAGGTGCGCTCGAGCGCCACGGCCTTGTCGTTCGACGCCGGGATGACCTGCTGGTAAGGCGGGAACTGGCTCTCGATGAGCTTCACCGCGAGGGCCAGGTCGCCCGAGCGAACGAAGAGGATGCTGCCATGGACGCCGAGCTCGCACTGCGCGTTCGCGCCCTCGATGGTGCGCTTGATCTCGGTCAGACCCTTCTTCGGGATGATGACGCCGGTCGGCAGCACCGGGCCCGAGAGGCTGCGCTCGACCTTGGACAGGCGGTGCCCATCGGTCGAGACCATGCGCCCCTTGCTGCCGTCGCACTCGAACAGCACGCCGTTCAGGTGGAAGCGGGTCTCGTCGTGTGAGACCGAGAAGAGCGTCTTGTCGATCATCTCGCGCAGGACGGTCGCCTCGACCTTGGAGTACGTGACCTCGCGGTGGTCGGGGATCTTGGGGAAGTCGCGGTCGGGCATGCCGACCAGCTTGAACTCGACCTTGCCGGCGCGGACCTCGGCCCAGTGGTTGTCGGCCCGCTTGAAGACGATGTCCTCGCCTGGCAGGTTCGACACGATGTCGTGGAGCGGCTTGGCTCCGACGGTGAGTCCGCCTTCCTTGTCGACCTTCACGGCGAGCTCGGCAGAGACCGACACGTTCAGGTCGGTCGCCGCGACGACGAGCTTGGACTTGCCGTCGGTCCGGAGCAGCACGTTGGCAAGAATGGGCATCGTGCTCTTGCGGTCGGCAATGCCCTGGGCGAGCCGGAGGCCACGAAGGAACTCGCTCTTCTGGATTCGAAACTCCATCGCCCTCTCCTTGGTCGGTGCTCTTCTAGATCTGATCTGTCTTATTAATATAGAAGATCAGTAGTACCAGTAGGTGCCTGTGGATCTGTGGAGACTAACTGGATCTTGCTGATATTGTTACCGAATTAGCCGCTGCCGTCGGTGTGTAGGCCGTGTAGGTTGACATGCACAAAAAGAGGACAAGTGCCACTCCCGAGCTGTCCACAGAAGCCACCACAGCTGCGCTCACAGGGTGTCCCACAGATTGCTCCACAGCCCTAGCATGGAAGTCTGACAGCACGATGGTGGCTCAGCGTACCAACGTGCTCTCGATGGACTGCACTTCGTTGCGGAGGCCGGCGTCGATCTTGATCTTCTGTTCGATCTTGTCGACTGCCGAGAGCACCGTGGTGTGGTGCTTGTTGCCGAACGCGCGTCCCAGATCCGGGTAGCTGGACGAGGTGAGCTTGCGGGCCAGGTACATGGCCACCGCCCGCGGCCCGGCGATGCTCTTGTGGCGGCGCTCGCTCTTCAGGTCGGAGACCTTCACCTGATAGTAGCTCGCCACGGCCCGCAGGACCTGGTCCACGGTCATCTGCTCGGACGGGCGAGCGATGGAGCCCTCGAGGGTCTGGCGAGCGAACTCGAGCGTGATCTCGCTGCGTGACAGCGAGGCGTACGCAGCAAGGCGGATGAGCGCGCCCTCGAGCTCGCGGACGTTCGACTTCACGGCGCTCGCGATGTAGAGCGATACCTCGTCGGGCAGGTGGATGTTCTCCGCGGCCGCCTTCTTGCGCAGAATTGCGACCCTGACCTCGAGCTCGGGCGGCTCGATGTCGGCCATGAGGCCCCACGCGAAGCGCGTGCGCAGCCGATCGGCGATGTCGGGGATCTCGTGCGGCTTGCGATCCGCCGACAGCACGATGTGCTTCTGCTGCTCGTACAGCGCATTGAAAGTGTGGAAGAATTCGTCCTGCGTCGCGTCCTTGTTGGCGATGAACTGGATGTCGTCGAGCAGGAGGACGTCGCACTCCTCGCGGTACTTGCGGCGGAACTCGTGCATCTTGCCGTTGCGGATGCAGTGGATGTACTCGTTCATGAAGCGCTCGCCCGACAGGTAGATCACGCGCGCGATGGGACGGATGCGCTGTATCTCGATGCCGATGGCGTGCAGCAGGTGGGTCTTGCCGAGCCCGACGCCGCCGCACAAGAAGAGCGGGTTGTACTTGGGCGGATCCGGGCTCGCGACGGCGCGCGCTGCGGCGTGCGCCAGCTGGTTGGACGGGCCGGCGACGAACGTTTCGAAGGTGTACTTGACGTTCAGGCCAGACGGGATCGTGTGCGGCGCGGTGTCGTCCAGCCGGGTGACGGCGGGCGGCGCATCGGAGACCGTGCGCATGCCTCCGGTGAGCGCGCCGAACTCGGTGCGCGCCAGCGGGGCGACCTCGGCCACGGCCACGGCCACGGCGGCCATACCGACTCCCGCGAGTGGCACCCGGTCGCGCTCCTCGAGCGTGGCGATCTCGGTGACCGGGACGGCCGCGGCGCTGGTCTGAGCGTCCAAGATCTCGATCTCGACCTTGAAGTCGCGCTCGTCGTCGCGACGGAGCTCTTCGAGCACCGGGCCGAGGTAGTTCGACTCGAACCAGAGCTTCACATAATGGTTGGGCGCCCGGAGGCGCAGGCGGTTGCCGTCGATGCCGAGGCACTCGATGGGGCGCAGCCAGAGCTCGAAGTTATGCGGCGCAATCTTGCTGGACAGACGGTTCAGTGCGCTGGTCCAGAGAGCGGTCACAGACGAACCTCCGACACCCAATCCGAGAGAAAAGAAAAAGAATCCACAATCCATCCACAAGCTGTGGATGGTGACAATGTCGTAGGTGTCAATTATATCAGCTAGTTAGATGGTCGCGGAGACATGGGTGACGATTGGAGCGCCAGTCTGACGTATGGATGCCATTCGGTTGCCGATGCACGAACACGAGCTCGAGGACAGGTAACGACTCCACTGGTTCCCCACCCCTTGGCCGCCAGGCGGCCTCCAGCAGGCGTACTCATGGGCAGGCCCACCGGAGCGGCGACCCACCGCGTCACAATCGCGGGGTCAATCCGTAGCAAACGGGCGGAAGTCTCGGCAAGATCCAAAACGATCAAACGTATATTTCCTAGCAATTTCAGCATGTTCTATCCAGGCTTCAGGAGTAGACCGGAGACTTGCTCACAGGCCTCTCCGGACCACTTATCCACAAGGCGTGAAGATCACGCACGGTTTCGGAGACGCGCCCGATGTGATCCCCGCGGAGGCCCATGGAACGCGGGTCTGCGGCACCTCGAAGCGGCCAAGCCGCATGGCTCTAGGCTCAGCGCGATCGGTTCGCGCTTCGTCCGACGCCGCAGCCTCGGCCGGGCGTCGAACGAGCCCGGTTCGGGGCGTCGTTGCCGTCGGCCCGAGTGCTTCTTCCCATGGTTTCACGTGCAGCCGCACGCTATATGGAGGCTGGCCGCTGGCCAATCCCGATCCGTGATCAGGCTTGACACCCAGGAGAGGCGAGGCTAATCCTACGCGCCTCTTCGGTACGGCAAGGAGATTCTCGTGAGCAAGCGGACTTATCAGCCCCACAACATTCGTCGCAAGCGCGTCCACGGTTTTCGCAAGCGCATGAAGACCCGCCAGGGTCAGGCCGTCATCAAGCGCCGGCGCGCCAAGGGGCGCAAGCGCCTGACGGTGTCGATCGCGAAGAAGTAGCACCCGCTGGGTTCCGAGTCGTTCCCGAAGTCGTCTCGGCTGCGCAAGCGCACCGAGTACCTCGCGGTTCAGCAGCGCGGGCGAAAGCACCATTCCGAGCACTTCCTGTTGCTCTTGGCGCCGAGCCAGATCAGAACGAGGATCGGCGTGACCATCTCGAGCAAAGTCGGCAACGCCGTCGTGCGTAACCGCGTCAAGCGGTGGACGCGCGAGTACGTGCGTCGGCATCGCTCGGAGTGGCCCGCGGGTGAGCTCGTGATCATCGGCAAGCCCAGCGCTGCGGCCGCCAGCCACTCGGCGGTGGAGGCCGACCTCGCGCTGCTCCTGCGGCGAGCGCGAGGAATCAGGTGATTTCACGCGCGTTGCTCGCGCTGGTTACCTTCTACCGGCGGTACCTCTCGCCCCTCAAGGGGCGGCCGACGTGCCGGTTCCTCCCGACATGCTCCGAATACGCGCATGACGCCATCGCCATTCACGGCTCCTGGCGCGGCGCTGGCCTGGCGCTGTGGCGGCTCTTGCGCTGTCACCCGTTTGCTCGCGGCGGGCTCGATCCCGTAAGGAAGATTCAAGATGGAAGACCAGGGTAAACGTATTCTCCTGGCGGTCGCGATCGTCACGGTCCTCTGGCTGGGAATGCAGATGCTGTTCCCCCAGAAGCCCGCGCCGAAGACCGCGACGGCCCCCCCGCCCGCCACCGCTCCTGCCGGTGACGCTGGCGCGACCGCTGCCACCGACGCGCCCATCGGGCCCGGCGGGCCCGGCAGCCCGGTGACCGCCGCTCCGTCCGCCGTGGCGTGTGACGCCGCGTCCGCGGGCTCGGTGAAGCTGACCTCGACGCGCGTCGAGGCCACGTTCTCCGAGTGTGGCGGCGCGCTGCAGAGCTGGCGCCTGATCAACTCGCAGTACACGCAGAAGGGTCCCGACGGCAAGAAGGAGCCGTTCGACCTGGTCGCGCGAACCGATCAGTCGGCGTACTTCCCGTTCCAGGTGTCCATGCCCGACTCGACCGTGGGCATCGATCCGGGCGCGAAGTGGACGCTCGTGAAGAAGAGCGACTCCGAGGTCGAGGCGACCTACCGGAACGACAAGCTCGAGGTCACCAAGCGGTACACGCTGCAGCCGAACGCCTACGCGATCGATCTGAAGGTCGCGTTCAAGAACCTGTCGGCGACGGAGATCGAGCAGCGTCTGCAGGTGGCGACCTACGGCTATCAGAACCCGACCGCGGCCGGTGCCGGCACCTTCAGCTACGCCGAGCCGCACTTCTGGGCCGGCTGCCGCGTGGGCGATGACTGGCACGAGGACGCGTCCAAGGCGCTCAAGGACGAGCCCGTGGTGCGCGCCGGCAACATCGGCTACGCCGCCATCAGCCACCGCTACTTCCTGTTCGCGCTCGCGCCGCGCAACGTGCCCAACGAGCAACTCGGCTGCTACACGCGCGGCTACTCGAACGATCCCGGCATGATGGAGGCGGCGCTCCGTTTTCCGTCGTACAAGCTGGCGCCCGGCGCCAGCGGCGAGCGCGAGATCACCGTCTACGCGGGCCCCAAGCTCATCGACCAGCTCGAGGAGGTCTCGGCGGCCAACGGCGACTCGGGGTTCGACGAGTCGGTGAACCTGGGCTGGTTCGGCTTCCTGGCGCGGCCGATGCTGTGGCTGCTCAAGTTCTTTCACAACTTCCTGGGTAACTGGGGCATCGCGATCATCCTGCTCACCATCACGGTGAAGCTCATCACGCTCTACTGGACCACGAAGTCGATGCGGTCCATGAAGGCGATGTCGAAGCTCAAGCCGAAGATGGACGAGATCCGCAGCAAGTACGAGGGCGACAAGCAGCGGATGAACGTGGAGATGATGAATCTCTACAAGACCCACAACATCAATCCGCTCGGCGGCTGCCTGCCCATGCTGCTGCAGATGCCGGTCTGGTTTGCGCTCTACCAGGCGTTGAACGCCTCGGCCGAGCTCTACCAGGCGCCGTTCGTCGGCTGGCTGAACGACCTGACGCGGCCGGACCCGTACTACATCGTTCCGGTCGTCATGACCGGCCTCATGTTCATTCAGCAGAAGATCACGCCGTCGACGGTCGATTCGGCGCAGCAGAAGATGATGCTCATCCTCATGCCGCTCATGTTCGGCTCGTTCTCGCTGTTCTTCCCGGCTGGTCTGACGGTCTACATCCTGACCAACACGATGCTGACCATGGCGCACCAGCTGTGGATGAACAACACGGATCCCGACAAGGCCAAGCCGTCGGCGGGCGCGGTGGCCGAAGCGCCGGTGGCGACGGCGGTGGCGAACGCGCCGGTGCCGACGGAGAAGAAGGACGGCGGCGGCGGCGGTGGCAAGGGTGGCAAGGGCGGCGGCCGCGGCCAGGGTGGCGGGCGGAAGAAGCCGGCCAAGGCGTGATCCTCGCGGCTGGAAGCAGCCGTACGGGGCAGTGGATCGACTTCGCCCGCGGCTTTGGCCGTGGGCTTTCCGATAGGAGGCCGTCGTGACGGCGATTGCGGAGCGCGCACGTGAAGTCCTGGGGGAGATCCTCGGGCGCATGGGATTCGAAGCAACGGTCGAGGCCAGCGAGAGCGACGAGAAGGTCTCGCTCGAGGTGACGGGTCCTGATTCGGGGCTCATCATCGGCAAGAAGGGCCAGACGCTGGACGCGCTGCAGCACCTCGTCGCCAAGGTGGTCTTTCGCGGCAAGGAAGGCACGCCCGAGGCGGGTAAGCCCATCCAGGTCGACACGGAAGGCTACCGGCAGCGGCGCGTCGAGGCTCTGGAAGCGATGGCGCAGAAGCTCGCCGAGAAGGTGATCGCGACGCAGCGCTCGCTCGAGGTCGACCCGATGAGCCCCGCCGATCGCCGCGTGATCCACATGGCGCTGGCGAACGCGCCCGGGGTCACCACGCGCAGCGAGGGCGAAGGCATGGATCGGCGCCTGGTGATCCTGCCCGCGCCCGAGAAGGCGTAGGCCGAGGCGCTCGGGGCGCTCGGGGGCGCTGCGCGCGAAGCTTGCACGACGACGGGACCATCGCCGCGATCGCGACGCCACCGGGATCCGGGGGCGTTGGCATCGTGCGCGTGAGCGGGCCCGGGGCGCTCGCGGTGCTGGCGCGGGTCTGCGGCCGGGCCGTCGAGAGCTGGGAGGACCGTCGCGTCGTGCACGTGGTGGCGTGCGACGTCGCGACCGGCGAGCGGCTGGACGAGGTGCTCGCGGTGGTCATGCGCGCGCCCCGTTCGTACACCGGCGAGCACGTCGCCGAGCTGCACGCGCACGGCGGCGCGCTCAACGTGGCGCGCGTGCTGCGTGCGGTGCTCGCCGCGGGCGCGCGCCCGGCTGAGCCCGGTGAGTTCACGCGCCGCGCGTTCGAGAACGGGCGCATGGATCTGACCCAGGCCGAGGCGGTTGCGGCGGTCATCGGCGCGTCGAGCGAGCGGGCGCTGCGCGCGGCGCACGAGCAGCTCGCCGGCGGGCTCGGTGATCGCGTCGAGGCGCTACGCGCCGAGGTCGCGGGCATGCTCGCGGAAATCGAGGCGTCGATCGACTTCCCCGAGGACGGGCTCGAGTTCGCGAGCAGCGCGCGGCTGGCCGAGCGCGTGGCGGCGACGCACGCCGGCGTCGCGGCGCTGGCCCGCACCTATGGTGTCGGGCGTGCGCTGCGCGAGGGCGTCACCGTGGCGCTCGTCGGGCGTCCAAACGTCGGCAAGTCGAGCCTGCTGAATGCGCTGTGCGGCGAGGAGCGTGCGCTTGTCGCGGCCGAGGCCGGCACGACGCGCGACTGGGTCGAGGCGCGCGTGGTGTGGGACGGCGTGGAGGTCACGCTCGTCGATACCGCCGGGGACCGCGAGGCGGGGAGCGACCTCGAACGGCGCGGCGTGGCGCTGGGCAAGGCGCGCGCGACGCGGGCCGACGTGGTGGTGCAGGTGGAGGACGCAAGCGCGTTGCGTGGCGCGGGCGTGGGAGCGGATCCGGACGCGTCGGTTGGCCCGCTCGTCGCGTGGAACAAGATCGATCTGGCGCCGGCGCCGGTGTGCGGCCTGGGCGTCTCGGCGACGACGGGCGTGGGGCTCGAGGCGCTGCGCGCGGCGGTGCTGGCGCGCGTGCTCGGCGCGGCCAGCGACGGGAGCGACGGGGCGCTCGTCGCCACCGAACGGCAGCGCGCGGAGGTGGGGGGGGCCGGCGAGGCCCTGGCGCGAGCGCACGAGGCGCTCGTCGCGGCGCGCCCGATCGAGCTCGCGGCCGCGGATCTTCGCGCGGCCGCGCTCGCGCTCGGGCGCATCCACGGGGTGGACGTCGGTGCCGAGGTCCTCGCGCAGGTGTTCGCTCGCTTTTGCATCGGCAAGTGAGGCTCGTCGTGCGCTCGGCCGGAGAAGCGTTCGCGCGCGCTGCGGTGCGCGCCCTCGGGCGTCCGCTCGAACGACGGGACCTGGTCACGTGCGCTGACGCCATTGTCGTGTTGGGTGCGCCGCTCCGACCTGACGGCACGCTCTCCCCGGTGCTCGAGGAACGCGT
>JBKJOI010000561.1:0-5808 GCA_046595695.1 Haliangiales bacterium
AGGAGAAAAGCCATGAACCTCGTGAAATTTCAGGCAGTTAAGCGGCAGGCAGCTTTCACGATGGTGGAAGTGGCGCTCTCGATGGGTGTGCTCGCCATCGCCATGGTCGCGATTCTCGGCCTGGAAGAGACCTTCGGGAAGGACCTGGATTTCGTCGAGCGCTGAGGCGGTGATAAAGTCCGCGCATATGCGCCTACTGGGTGGCTTGATCGTCGGACTCTGGGCGGTGCTGGCGAGCGCGGGTTGCAAGGAGAAGACGGAGAGCTACTGCTGCACGTCGGCGGATGACTGCGCCCAGATCGTGGAGTGCACCGATCCCGGCCGGCCGGTCTGCAGCGCGCTGCGCACGTGCGTCGCCGATCCCATGGCGCCCGATGGCGGCGGCGCCTGCGACGAGGCGTCCGATTGCCTCGATCCGGGCACGCCGTTCTGCATCGACCAGGCGTGCGTCGCCTGCGAGGCCGCGACCGACTGCCGCGCCGACGCGCCGGTCTGCCAGGCCTCCCACGCCTGCGGCGACTGCGGCGCCGAGGCCGACTGCAGCGCCTACGCGCCGGGCACGCCGCACTGCGGCGCGTCGGGCTCGTGCGTCGCCTGCCGCACCGAGGTCGCCGCCGACTGCGACGTCGCCGGGGCGACGCCGGTCTGCGACGCGACCACGGCCGCCTGCCGCGGTTGCGGCGCCGACACCGAGTGCTCGTCGGCGCTGTGCGACGAGCAGAGCGGCGCCTGCGTCGACGAGACCGACATCGTGTACGTCGACCGCACGGTGGCCACGAGCGGCAACTGCACCTCGCCCGCGACCGCCTGCAAGACGCTCGGCGAGGGCGTGGCCAAGGTGAACGGCACGCGCGTGTGGATCAAGGTGGCGCCCGGGTCGTACGCCGAGAACCTCACCATCGACGGCAAGACGGTCAAGCTGATCGGGCCGCCGCTCGACGCCATGGGCGCGCCGGTCGCCGACGTGATCCCGGCGGCCAACGGCGTGGCCTGCGTGGCCGTCACCGGCGACGCCGACGTGCTGCTCGAGCGCCTCGAGCTGCACGACGCGGGCGGCAGCAGCAACGGCGACGGCGTGCGCTGCTCGCTCGGCGCCGGCTCGGTGTCGCCCCGGCTCGTGCTGCGCGACGCGGTCGTCTTCAAGAACGCCGCCCAGGGCGTCGAGGCCAGCGGCTGCGAGGTCACCATCACCCGCGCCACCATCGAGACCAACGCCGGCGGCGGCATCGCGGTCTCGGGCGGCACGCTGTCGCTCACGCGCAGCCGCATCGCCGAGAACGCGGCCGGCGGCGTGAGCCTGTCGGCGACCGACTTCGTGCTGGTCAACAACTTCATCGTCAGCAACGGCGGCCTCACCAGCACCTTCGGCGGCGTGAACGTGAACGGCAACCCGCCCTCCGGGCCCACCGGCGCGCGCTTCGTGTTCAACACCGTGTCGGCGAACACGGCCGGCAACACGTTCGCATCGGGGGTGCGCTGCCAGGTGGGCACGCCGCTCGCGTTCGCGAGCAACATCGTCTACGCGAACGCGGCCGGCCTGGGCGGGCAGGTCGACACCGCCGGCTGCGCGTGGAGCTACAGCGACATCGGGCCCGGCGTGGTCGGCATCGCCGGGCTGGGCAACCTGAACGTCGATCCGGCCTTCGTCAGCTCTGCCGACGGTGACTACCGGCTGCTCGCGACGTCCATGTGCATCGACGCGGCCGACCCGGGGGCGACCAGCGTGACCGAGGACTTCGAGGGCGACCTCCGGCCGCGCGGCGTCCGCGCCGACATGGGCGCCGACGAGCAGCAGTAGCGCCGCAGCGCCGCCCGGCTACGTGCGCATGCCGGGGGCCTCGTGGCCGCTCTGCGCCACGTACTCGACATAGCCGCCGCCGAACAGGCGCGGGCCCTCGTCGGTCAGCTCGAGCACGCGGTTCGAGAGCGCGGCCAGGAAGCGGCGATCGTGCGACACGAACAGCATGGTGCCCTCGAAGTTGCGCAGCGCGCCGACCAGCATGTCCTTGGTGGCCATGTCGAGGTGGTTGGTCGGCTCGTCGAGGACCAGGAAGTTGGGCGGATCGAAGAGCATGCGCGCCAGCACCAGGCGCGCCTTCTCGCCGCCCGACAGGATGCGCACCGGCTTCTCGATGTCGTCGCCGGAGAAGCCGAACGCGCCCGCGAGCGAGCGCAAGGAGCCGATCGACGCCAGCGGGAAGGCGGTGACCAGCGCGTCCCAGACCGACTGCTGGCCGTCGAGCACGTCCATCGCGTGCTGCGCGAAGTAGCCCATCTTGACGCTGCCGCCGACGACGACGTCGCCCGAGTCGGCCTGGGTCTCGCCGGCGATGAGCTTGAGCAGCGTCGACTTGCCGGCGCCGTTCACGCCCATGACGCACCAGCGCTCCTTCCGCCGCACCAGCAGATCGAGGCCGTCGTAGATCACGTGCGAGCCGTAGGCCTTCTTGACCTTGGCGAGGCGCGCGACGTCCTCGCCCGAGCGCGGCGCGGGCCGGAAGTCGAACTCGAGGGTCTTGCGGGTGCGCGGCGCCTCGAGCTTCTCGATCTTGTCGAGCTTCTTGACGCGTGACTGCACCTGCGAGGCCTTGGCCGCCTGCGCCTTGAAGCGCTCGATGAAGCGCATCTCCTTGGCCAGCATGGCCTGCTGGCGCGCGAACTGCGCCTCCTGCTGGACCTGCTCGAGCGCGCGCTGGGTCTCGTAGTAGTCGTAGTTGCCCGAGTAGGTCGACAGCTCGCCGCCGTCGATCTCGAGGATCTTGGAGACCACGCGGTTCATGAACTCGCGATCGTGCGAGGTCATGATCAGCGCGCCGGGGAAGTCCTTCAGGTACTGCTCGAGCCAGATGATCGACTCGAGGTCGAGGTGGTTGGTGGGCTCGTCGAGCAGGAGCGCGTCGGGGCGCATCAACAAAATTCGTGCCAGGGCCACGCGCATCTTCCAGCCGCCCGAGAGCTTGCTGACGTTGTCGTCCATCCGGTCCTGGGTGAAGCCGAGGCCGGCGAGGATCTCTCGCGCCCGCGCGTCGAGGCCGTAGCCGCCCAGCTCCTCGAAGCGCGCCTGGACCTCGCCGAAGCGCTCGACCAGCTTGTCCATCTCAGCTTCGCGCGCGGGGTCGGCGAGCGCGTGCTCGAGCTCGGACAGCTCGGCGGCCACGTCGGAGATGGGCCCGGCGCCGGCCATGGTCTCGGCGACCACCGAGCGGCCGGCCATCTCGCCGACGTCCTGGCTGAAGTAGCCGATCGACACGCCGCGATCGATCGAGACCTGCCCACCGTCGGGGATCTCTTCCTTCATGATCATGCGGAAGACGGTGGTCTTGCCGGCGCCGTTCGGGCCGACCAGCCCGACCTTCTCGCCACGGTTCACCGCCGCCGACGCCTCCATGAAGAGGATCTGCTTGCCGTGCTGCTTCGAAATCGCATCCAGACGAATCACGGCGCGGAGACTAGCACTCCCGGCAAAGGGCGTTGTGATCTGCGCGCCGAAAGGGTATTGGGCTGCCCATGAAGAAATTACTTAACGCCCCGCTTCTCGCCCTGATCACCCTGCTGGCCGTCGCGGTCGCGCCGACCCAGGCCAGCGCCGCCGAGGCCCCGTGCTCGCGGGGCTCCGCGAAGAAGCGGCAGGGCTGCATCGTCAACCAAATCGTCACCAACGTGAACCTCGGCAATGTGGCCGAGCAGTACACACGCTTCTACGCGGCCGACGCGCAGTTCAACGATCCCACCATCACGGTCGACGGGCGGGACGCGATCATCGCCCACCTCCAGCAGGCCCTGTCGGCGGTGTCGGTGGACGCCATCCGCGTCCGCGACACCGTCGAGACCGACGGCCGCTGGATCACGACCTACGAGATGGACACCCACCTGCTGATTCCCGTGAA
Source organism: Haliangiales bacterium (assembly GCA_046595695.1). Classification (GTDB taxonomy): domain Bacteria; phylum Myxococcota_A; class Polyangia; order Haliangiales; family SHYZ01; genus JBKJOI01. The sequence continues at coordinate 3,888 of JBKJOI010000561.1, forward strand.
CGGCACGCCCGTGCCGGTGGGTCAGCAGATCACGCTGGTCGCCGCCACCGTGCTCGAGTTCGACTGCCACAACCGCATCGTCTACCACCGCGACTACTACGATCAGTTCGCGGTTTACCAGCAGATTCCGAACTTTGCGGCGACCGTGCAGGGTCTGCTGTTCCAGTACATCGGCAGCCTGTTCGGTCAGTAGGCGCGGGCCGCCAGGGGGAACGTCGCGGTCACAGGCACTGGCCGTACTCGGTGCCGCCGATGGTCGGGTGGTAGTCGTAGGGCATGCAAATGGTGCCGTCCGGGCAGGTACTGCCGGGGGCGAAGACCTCGCAGTTGCGCAGGCACTGGGCGAGCGAATCCACGCAGGTGAACCCGGGCGCGCAGTCACCCTCGCCGCCGCAGGCACCGCCCTGGCCGCCGCCGCCCGCGGGCACGCACAGGGTCTCGCTGCCGGTGGCGTCGGAGCGCAGGTAGACGTGGCAGCTCCAGCCGGCCGGGCAGCCCTCCGATGCCACTGGATCGCAGTTCGACGTGCAGGTGACTGCGCCCTCGACGGGGGCGCCGTCCGCGTTGATGGCCAGATCGCAGACGCCGCCCGGGCCGTCGCAGTCCGTATCGCTGTCGCACCACTCGAGGCACTGGCTGCGGCCCAGGCCGAACACGTGGATGCAGCCGTAGCCGGCCGCGCAGTCCTCGCTGATCAGGCACTCGGAGGTATCGGTGCCGTTGCCGGTCACCGCGCGGCACCCGATGACCGCGACGTCCAGATCGCAGGACTGGCCGTCGTCGCAGCCGCACTGGCTGGCCAGGTCGCAGGTGCCCGGGCAATCGTCGTCGCTCGGCGCGGGCTCCATGTCGGTCGGCTGATCGAGCGCCGCGTCGAACGGCGTGGCCAGGAAGATGTGCGGGAAGGCCACCAGATCGTCGAGGCCGTCGCGGTCGATGTCGCCCGCGAACAGCCGCTCGCTGTCCTCCTCCAGCTGCAGGACCACCTGCGCGGGCTGGACCGAACGCTCGACGACGTCGGCGACGAGCACGACGCCCGAGGACAGCACGCCGAGCTCGAGGCCCGGGTCGGCATCGGCGTTGAGCAGCACCAGGTCGATCGCGTTCGGGTAGGCCGCCTCGCTGGTGCTGCCGCCGCCGTTCGCCATGACCTCGTTCCAGACCACGAGCGCGCCGGTCGACTCACCGGTGAAGGCGAGCATGGCGTCGAGCTTGCCATCGGCGTCGATGTCGCCGATGTGGACGCGCACCGGGCGCCGCGCCGCCGGCGAGAGCTCGAAGTTGGTCATGCCGACGACGAAATCGCCGGCGCCGCCCAGACGCACCACGCTGAGCATGAGCGGGCTCACGCCGGCGACGCACTGGTAGAAGAGCAGGGCCTCGTCGACCTTGTCGCCGTCCAGGTCCGCGGCGGCGCCGACCCGGAAGTCGGCGTTGCACGGCACCACGAAGTCCCCGAAGGACGAGAGCACCGGACGATCGAGGACGAAGCCGGCGCGACCGCCGCGCAGCAGGATCGGCGGCGGGAAGTCCCCGTCGACATCGCCGGGGAACGCGTCGAGGACGAGCAGGTCGGGCCGCTCGTCGTGGTCGCCGTCGAAGCGACCGGTGATGAGCACCGGTGTGCGAAAGTCGATGGTCAACGGCGCGAGGAAGGTGCGATCTCCACGTCCGCGTAGCTCGGCGAGCCAGCGGTTGCCGTCGCCGTCGGCGTAGGTGACCCCGAGATCGCGCGTGCTGTCTCGCGACAGCCCGCCCAGCATGGCGGGCGCGAGCCCGTGGACCTCGTTCCAGGCCGCCACCGAGACCGGCGCTGGCGCCGGCAGATCGACCGAGCCATAGGCGATCCGCAGCAGATCGGGGGCGAAGGGCAGGGGGCCGAGGGCCCCACGCGCGCCCTCGAGGAAGGCGACATCGTCGA
>JBKJOI010000633.1:0-2545 GCA_046595695.1 Haliangiales bacterium
GGCAGCGGCCTTCCTGGCAGACCGGCACCGGATCGATCGTGTTCTCGCAGTCGGGCGCGGCGCAGCGCACGGCGGAGCAGGTGGCTTCCCACGACTGCTGCACGCGCTCGGCCTCGCGCGTCGTGACGACCGGGTGCTCGCAAGAGGAAGGACAGCAGCCGGCCGGTCCCACGGGATCGGCGTAGAGCGCCAGGGCGCAGTCGGCGTTCGTGGTGCACTGGGCCGCGCTCGACGGCGTTGCCGTGGGCGGCGCCGGTTGACTCGCGCCGCAGGCGGCCAGGACGAGCAGCAGAGCGACGCGAGACCAGGTCGTGACGATGCGCATGCGCGACCTTAGCTCAGCCTCGGGATCCTACGTCCATCCACGGCGCAGGACGATCCGCTGCGCGTGGATTCTTGTCTGCCAGAACGCTGCTGAGCGGGAGTGCCACGGTCGTGCTGTCACGCCACAGCCCAAGGCTCCGATCGCGTCCAACCGGCACCTCACTTCGGTCACTTGCATCGTGCCGCGTCTGGCACCGTGGTTGCTATGCAGGGGGGCCAGGAGGAAACACCGATGCGTACGATCCTATGGACCACTGCACTGTCCCTGGCCCTCGTGGGCTCCTTTGGTTGCAAGAAGGACGCGGGCGACAAGGTCGAAGCCGCCCAGAAGAACGTCCAGGAGCAGCGCGAGGACATCCGCGAGGAGCAGAAGGACGTCAACGAGCAGAAGAAGGAGCTCGCCCAGGCGAAGGTCGATCTCGTGCAGGCACGCGCCGAGTACGACCGCGTCACGCGCGAGCGCCTGACCCGGTTCGACGCGCGTATCGCCGAGCTCGAGGCCAAGGGCGACGAGAAGTCCAAGAAGGCCGCCGCGGATCTGCGCGCGCGCCGCGCACAAACGTCTGCGAAGCTCGACCGCGCCGCCGACCGCACCGAGGCCAACTGGGAGGAGTTCAAGACCGACGTCGATCGTGAGCTGACCCAGTTCGAGAAGGATCTCGACGAAGCCTTCAAGTAGGCCGTGAGTCGCCCGTATGGGCGGCGGCTGTGCGCGGGCCTCGTGCCGTCTTCCTCGAGAGGGCGGCGCGGGAGCTCGCGCGTGGCTGTTTCGGCAGGTTCCTGACCGAATGCCTCGCCGACGCGCTAAGAAGGCGTGTGGACCCGATTGCAGCAGCGCTGGCGGTGGGATCGAACGTAGCGGCCGCGGCGGCGGAACCGAAAGCCACGCGCGCCATGTGCTACCGCTGCCGGCGTCCCATCAGCGTGTGCTACTGCGCGTCGCTGCTCCGGCTCGACACCACGACGCGGGTGGTGATCTTGCAGCACCCGCGCGAGCGCGACATGCCCATCGGCACCGCGCGCATGGCCAGCCTGTGCCTGCCGCAGGCGGAGCTGCACGTGGGCGTGCGCTGGGGCGCGAGCGCGCCGCTGGCTCGCGCGCTCTCGGATCCGGCGCGCCCACCCATCCTGCTCTACCCCGGACCGGGCGCGCGCGACATCCTGCGCGACCCACCCGCGGGCCCGGTGACGCTGGTCGTGGTCGACGGCACCTGGTCCCAGGCCAAGGTGGTCGTGCGCGACAACCCGGTGCTGCACGCGCTGCCGCGCTACGCGTTCGCCACACCCGAGCCGTCGCAGTACCGCATCCGGCGCGAGCCGCGCGCCGAGTACGTGTCCACGATCGAGGCGCTCATGCACGTCCTCGGCGTGCTCGAGGGCGAGCCGGCCCGCTTCCGCGCGCTGCTCGAGCCGCTGAGCTCCATGGTCGACGCGCAGCTCGCGTGTCAGGCGCAGGCGCCGCAGCGGTTGCGGCACGCGCGCCGGCCGCGGGTGAAGCGCGTGCCGCGCCAGGATCTCCCCGCGGCGCTGACGACGCGCTTCGCCGACCTGGTCTGCGTGGCCACCGAGGCCAACGCGTGGCCGTACCGCAAGGGCGTCGTCAACCCGGGCGGCGAGCTGGTGCACTGGGTGGCGCGGCGCGTGGCGAGCGGCGAGAGCTTCGATGTGATGGCGGCGCCGGCGAGCCCGCTGTCGCCGAGCACGCCGTTCCACGCCGAGCTCGACGAGGCGGGGCTGCTCGGCAGCGGTTCGCTCGCCGAGCTGATCGAGCGCTTCGCCGGGTTCGTGCGCCCGACCGACGTGATCTGCGCGTGGGGCCCGAGCGCGCCGAACCTGATGAGCACGAGCGGTGGCGCGCTGCCGGAGGAGGCGGTGGACCTGCGTGCGGCTGCGAAGCTCATGACCAAGCGCAAGCTGGGCGGCATCGAGAGCTACGCGGCCTCGCTCGGCGCGCCGCCCGCACCGATGGGCCCCGGGCGCGCCGGGCGGCGCCTCGCGATGCTCGTGCAGGTGATCGAGGCCTGGCGGCAGCTGTGAGCGCACCCCGGGGGCTCCACGTGTACAGACGGTGACAGCAGCCTTCCTGGCCTGACGCGCCAAGATGCGCTTGCTGGGCGTGAGGAGGCTGGATCATGAAGTTGCTGTTGCCGCTGCTGTTGGCCTACCTGGGTGCGCTCACAGCTGCCGCCAGGCCTCGATCACCTGCACGAGCATCGCGAGG
>JBKJOI010000790.1:0-2669 GCA_046595695.1 Haliangiales bacterium
CTTGCGGCCCTTTCGGTCCGTCCGCCCCTGCGCGATGAAGAACCGACCCAAGACGTACTCCAGTTCGGACGGGTCGGTGACGTTGGCGACCAGAAGGCGGCCCTTGCTGTCGAACGCCACCGAGATCGCCGGTGCGTCCGCGTTGCGCAGGCCGGCCAGTCGCTCGACCAGCTCGGCGCCGACCTGCCACAGCTCCGCGGACGTCGGGAGCAGCTCGTCGGGGCCCTGGCTGGCCCGGAGCAGCTCGCGCGACTCGGCGATCCACTGGCCCGCGATGGGCTCCACGGCGCCGCCCAGGCGCGCGAGCAGCACACCCCACGACTGCGCCAGATCGAACGCCTCGCGCGTCGTGAGGACCGGCCAGCCGCTCCCCGCGTCGATCGGGCGCCCGTGCGACAGCGAGGCGCCCAGCTCGTACCAGGCGCCTACCAGGTCAGCGGCCATCATCGGCGCCGCCCGAGACCCATGGCCGCCGCGCTCTGGCCCAGGTTGAGATAAGGAATCGATGGATCCGACGGCAGGTCGCGCCCGAACGTGGCCGCGACGCGCTCCAGCACCTGATCCAGCAGCGCGGGTGCCGGGGCGGTCGCCGTCGGGGGCGTCGCAGTCGCAGGATGCCCGCCCATCAGCGTCAGGAACCGCGCGAGGACCTTATCAATTGGGTTCACGACCGCCGCGGGCGTCGGCGCCGCCGCCGGCTCCGGGCCCGCCGCGCCGAGGGGCTGCGCCTCGAAGACGCGCGCGAGCGCGTGGCACACGTTGAACGCCATGGCCCGCGCTGCCGCGTCTGCGCCGGGGAGCAACGCGGCGCGGATGTGCCCGATCGCCGCCTCGAGGTTGGTCGGCAGCTCGGCCGCCGGGGGAATCGTCGTCATCACGCGTTCACTTTCTGCGCGCGCTCGCGACCCTTGAGGATCACGGCCCGCGCTGCAACGTAACGGGCGAGGTGCTCGGGCCCGACCCCGAGCGGGGCCATCAGCATCAAGCGCCACGAATCGACCTCTTCGATCGGCCCGACCCAGGCGCGGGTATCGCGCCCGACCTTCGACCCGTCGAACGGACAAGCGTTGCCCTTCTTCTGGAGGCGTGGCCGGTCAAACGACCACAGCTCCAGCAGGCCGAGCGCATCGCAGCTCGTCGGGATCGACCCGCGTCCGGACTTCCAGGCCGCGTGTGCTCGATCCATCGCCACCGGCGCAAAGAACCCGGTGGCGTCGCGCGCGATCCCGCGCGCCAGGCCGACCAGGACCGCGCGCGCGGCCCATACGTGGCGGAACTCGGGATCGAGCCGGGTGGACGCCGGCCGCTTGCTGCCCTGCCCCTGCCTGCCGAATCCCTGCCCGCGCGTGAGCGAGTCGAACAGCGAGCGCCCTTCCTTCGCGGCGCGGTTTACTTCGGTGTCGACGATCGCCGCCAGCTCGACCAGGGAACCATTCCCCAGCTCCGACGCCGCCAGCCGCGCCCCTGCGAGCTCGTCCAGCGTCAATCGCGGATCGCGCGCCGCCGCGCGTGCTTGCTCGAGCAGCACCGCCGGCGACTCGACGAGTACGCCGCCCGCCCCACCCTTGCTCCAGGTGGACCGGGTGAGCGTGCCGCGCGGCGCATCGGCCGGGACCGGGGGCACCATCGGCCCATTCCAGCGCCGGAACGGAGCCACCAGCGCGGACACGTTCGGCGCCGTCGCGCTCGGCTTCGGCTTCCCCGTCGCCGCGGGTGCGAACGACTCCACGGCCGCCGCCGCGCTCGGTTGCGCGGCGGGAGGACGGACCGACATCGCCGGCACGGCGATCGGCGTCGCGGCCATCGCCGGCACGGCGGACAGGCGTACGTCGCCGGTGCGCTCGGGCGCCGGCGGGGCCGTCGGCTTGCGCAGCGTTTTCGCCACCGCGTAGCCCCCGCCCACCACGCCGGCCAGGCCGAGCCCGGCCAGGAGCCACGCGGCGCCGCCGTTGTCATTGCGACTCATGGGCGCCCGCCCCGCTTCGCCTTGCGGCGGGTCGATCGCTCCGGCTCGTCGCCGCTGAGGAATCGCCAGAGGACCAGGCCGCCGACCAGGACGGCGCCGCCGATCGCGGCCGGCGCGGCAGCGACCGCGAGCGCGCCCTTGATCGCGCCCTCGCCGGCCCCGCGGCCCGCAGCGGCCGACACCTTCGCCGCGCCGCCCGCGAGCGCATCCGAGAGGCCGCCGACAGTCTGCGCCGCGTCGCCCGCGTGACTCCGCGCGCGGTCCTGCGCCCGTCGTAGACCGGCGTCCAGCTCGCGGGCCTGCCTCCGGACGCGTTGCTCGGTCCGGCTCAAGTCGGCTTCGAACTTGGCTACGTCCGCCTCCAGCGCGGCAACGCGCCCGCGCTCGGTCGGCATCGACCAGCTCGGCGCCGCGACGTTGCGACGGTCCAGCGCCGCCGCGATCTGCTGGATACGGTGCCAGAGCCTCGCCGGGTCCGGGAACGGGCGGTCGCCAGCGCCGGCCGCCATGGGACCCGCGGCCACGCCGCGCGCCGCGAGCGCGCCACGCGCCCACACGTCGACGGCCGGATCGCCATCGGCCGCCGCGCCGATCGCCAGTGCCGGCGCCTGGCGTGACCACCAGGCGACCAGCTCGAGTGCGTCGGCACTGGCGATCGGCGCGGCGGCCGATGGCGATCCGGCCGTCGACGTGTGGGCGCGTG
>JBKJOI010000123.1:0-7267 GCA_046595695.1 Haliangiales bacterium
GTGCAGAGCTTCGGCAACGTGCTCGCCGCCAAGGCGCTGCTCGACGGCATCGCGGTCGAGGAGCTGCCCGATCCGTCGCGGCTCGATAAGGTGGACGCCGACTACCCGGTGCTCCTCGGCATCAGGGCGACGAAGCGCTCCTGATCCAACCCACGAACAGGATGCGGTTGGGCTCGAGCTGCTCCTCGGCGCGCAGGTCGAAGTGGCGCGCGAACTCGGCGCGGAACCAGTCCAGGCGGTACCACGAGGGCAGCGGCGGCGCGTCGGCGCCGTCGTGCAGGCCGAGCGGCATGAACTCGACCATGACCCACGTGGTCGCGTAGCGGGCCATCGTCTGCAGGATCTGCTCGAGCTTGAAGAAGGGCGGCTTGAGCAGGAGGTGGTGGGTGACCGCCAGCGCGATGACCGCGTCGGAGCGGTAGCGGGTCCACGGCGACTCGAGCGCCTGCGGGCAGGTCGGCAGCATGAAATCGAGGAGCGCCGGCATGACGCGCGCGGTCCCGCCGCGCAGCCGCTGGTACATGCGGTCGACGGCGGTCTCGTCACCATCGGTGCAGACGACCCGCTCGAGCCCGGCGCGCTCGACCAGCAGGCTCGCGAGCACGCCCTGGTTGCCGGCCAGCTCCACGACGCTCTTCACGCCGAGCTCGCGCACCAGCGCGACCACGCGATCGAAGCGCGGCGTGGACGGCTGGACGGCCAGCTCGTCGTGGTAGTCGCCCCACGTGGTCGTGTAGGCGGTCCGCTTGATCCGCTCCAGCCGACGGCCCAGCGCGCCCAGATCGATGCGCTGCAGCGGCAAGAGGCCGCGGTCCTTGAGCGCGAGCGCCCAGTCCAGGTAGCGGCCGAGCTGGGTGGGCAGACGCTCGCGCAGCGCCTCGGGCGAGTACTCCGAGATCAGCCGGCTCTTGTAGTAGACGAAGTAGAGCTTGGCGATCTTGTCCAGGTGCGCGCTCAGCCGGCGCGTGACCGGGTGGCGGTAGAGCAGGAAGCTCTCGTGCGGCATGAGCGCCTGGTCCGCGAGGATCTTCTGCGCCAGGTAGTGGTTGCCGGAGCGCCAGATCTCGAGCGGATAGATGTACGACTGGACGAACTCCTCGTAGGCGCGCCAGCCCTGCGCGCCCGGCTGCCGCCTGACCAGGCTGCCGAAATCGAGGAACTTCGGCTTCGCGCCGTCGAACGCGATGTTGTACGCGTGGCAGTCCTTGAGCTCGTAATCGTGCTGGTTGGCCAGCTCGTTGACGCGGAGAACCGTCTGCGCGGCCTCCTTGAGCATCGAGAAGCTCCATTCGAACGGGTACGTGATCTGCCCGACGCGGTCGTGCTCGAGCACGAGCTCGTAGCCGGGCACGCGCAGGTCGGTCACGCGCGTGGCCGGGAACAGCCCCTCGCCGACCAGCTGCTCGATCAGGCCTGACTCGAGCAGCCGGCGCACGTCGGGCACCGCGGCGGCGCGGATCGCGCGGAAGACGCGCTCCTTCCAGAAGAACACCCGCCCGCACTCGTCCACGAGGGACAGCTCGGCAAAGCGCAGCGCGGAGAGATCCAGATCAACCGTCATATCCTGCTCCAGCGTACGGCGACGAACGGCAGCATGAGGAGTCCGAGCCCGACCGCCGCGAGGCTGCACGCCGCGATCTCGGTCGGTCCGGCGTGAAAACGCGTGAGCAGCACGATCATGGCCACGCACGGCAGCAGCAAGAGCCACGCTCCGCGCGCTCGATCGGTGGCGACCAGCGCGAACAGCCAGACCGCCTGGACGACCAGCAGCGACGTGGCGGCCCACAGGATGCCCAGGGCGGAGGCGCCCGCGGCATAGGCGGGCCCGAAGATCGTGGTGAGCACAAACTCGCCGGCCAAGAGCGGCACCAGCGCCGCGACCGCGAGCCCGGCCACCATCGCCGCGGTCGCGCCGAGGGTGAGCCCCACGGTCGACTTGCCGCGCGCCGCACGTGCCGACACGTGCGCGAACAGCACCTGGTAGACCGGCGTGGCGGCGAGATAGATCATGCGCACGAGCGTCGCGGCGGCGCCGTACCGGCCCGCCTCGTCGTCGGGCAGGTAGTACTTGGCGGCCACGACGTCGGCGTTCACGACGAACGCCAGGAACAGGTGGGTGAAGACGATCGGGGCCGAGAACGACGCGAGCGGTCCCTGCTCGGCGCGCCCGGTGCGGGCCGCGCGCAGGTCGCGCAGCTGCCACATGCCGGCCAGGAGCCCGGCGGCCAGCCCGGCCGTGTAGCCCATCAGCGCGCCACCCGCGCCCAGGCCAATCACCACCGCGACCAGCCCCACGCCCAGCCGCGCGATGCTCTCGAGCACCTGGTTGATCGCGTAGGCGCTGAAGCGCTGATCGCCGCGCAGGAGGCCGCGCATCACCGAGGTCGGGAACGAGACGCCGAGCAAGAGCCCGAGCCAGACGACTGGCGAGGCGCCGTCGATCCCGAGCGCGTTGCGCGACAGCAGCCCGACCAGGAGCCAGGCGGCGAACAGCGCCGCCGCGGGGCGCACGCTGCGCCCGAGCCCGGCGGCGGCGAGCTGCGCCAGCTGGCCCCGCTCGCCCCGGCCGTGCAGCTCGGAAGCCAGCTTGCTGACGCCCGACTCGAGCGGGTTCATCAGCAGCGACAGCGCGTAGGCGATCGAGAGCGAGGTCGCGACGACGGCGTACTCGGCGGGCTCGAGCAGCCGGCCGAGCAGCGCGACGTAGGCGAACGAGATGACCGCCGCCAACCCGTTGCCGACCACGCCCGCGCCGAAGTGCGCGAGGAAGCGCTGCGCCGGCCGCTCGTCGCCGTCAGCTCTGGGCGCCACGGATGCGCCGAGCCAAGGTGGCATTGTCCATCATGGTCGCGTGCGCGCGCGCGCCCGCGAGGAGCGCGAAGATCTCCTCGAGCTCGCTCCACAGCCCGCGCTCGGCGATCTCCCACGAATGGCCCCAGACATGGACGGTGCCGCCATGCGTCGCCGCGACCTTGAGCATGCGCTCGACCAGCTGCGCTGGCCGGACCGCCGCGCCGAGGTGGCGGAGGTACGTCCACAGCGCCGCCGGATGCTCGCGGCGTACGCAGTGCAGCACGTTCACCCAGCGAGGATGCGCATAGACGTGCGACGACGGCAAGATGCGGTAGGGATCGCGACCTGGATCGAGGCACAGCCAGTCGGCGGTGCGCGCGCCGACGAACCCGGCGGCCTCGACCTCGCGCGCGTGCGCGGGCGTGAACTGGCCGCCCGGATAGCAGAACGACTCGACCGGCCGACCGATGACGTCCTCGAGCCAGGTCTTGGAGTCGCGGATCTCGCGGAACGCGCGCGCCTCGGGCAGCGAGGTCAGGCGGAGGTGGCTGATCGTGTGCGCGCCGATCTCGAAGCGGGTCGCGAGCGACGCGATGTCGCGCGCTCCCAGCACGGCGCGCTCGGGGTTGTCGCGCGGGATGTAGAAGCAGGCCGGCAGCTGGTAGCGGTCGAGCAGCTCGGCGAGCCGGAGATCTTCGTGCGCGCCGTCGTCCCAGCTGGTGGTGATGCGGAGCTCAGGCGGCACGGATCAGCTCCTGGTACATCTGCTCGAACATATCGCGGACGCGCTCGATGTCGAACCGCTCGCTGGCCAGCCGGCGCGCGGCCGCGCGCATCTCGGGCCAGCGTGAGCTCGCGGCGAACGCGCCGCGCAGCCCGGCCTCGAGCGAGGCGACCGTCGGCTCGATCTCGAGCCCCGCCCCCGCCTGGGCGATCTCGGGCAGGTTGCAGGCGCGGGTCACGATACAGGGCAGCCCGAAGGCGAGCGCATCGAGCACGGTCATGGGCATGCCTTCGGAGTACGACGGCAGCACGAACAGCGACGCCGCCTGGTAGGCATCGGCCAGCTCACGGCCGTCGAGCAGGCCGGTGAGCAGCAGGTTGTCGCCGCGCCAGCCGGCGGCGAGGTCAGGGCGGTTCTCGGGCGGGCCGACCAGCACGAACAGGGGCGCGTCGGGTTGATCGACGAAGCGGCGCGCGACCTCGAGCAGCAGGTCGACGCCCTTGCCGCCGAGCAGGCGCCCGACGAACAGCACGATCGGCCGCTCGCTGATCCCGAAGCGGGCCCGGAAGCGCGCGCCGTCCCCGTCCCGGGGCGGCGCCGACACACCGTTGGGGATGATGCGCAGCTGCGCGTCGGCGACGCCGAGCTGCCGGCACACATCGGCCTCGGCGCGCGAGAACACGTGCACCACCTGGGCGCGCGAGATGGTGCGGTCGCCGAGCAGGCGCATGAGGGTGCGCTTCACGCCGGATCGCCCGCGCGCGCGCGCCGTCGACAGGCTGCCGTGCGGGGTCAGCACCACCGGGCGTCCGGCCGCGCTCGCGCGCTCGGCGGCGCGGTAGGTCGTCCACGCGAAGAAGTCGTGGATGTGCACCAGGTCGGCCGCTAAGATGGCCTTGGCCACCACGGCGCCGAACTGGACCGGCACGTAGAGGTTCGTACGCGTGAGCCGCTGGCTCAGGTTGCGCACCCGCACCACGTTCACGCCGGCGACCTGCTCGCGGGCGAGCGCGACGCGCTCGGTCCGCGACGCGACATCGGTCGTGACCACGGTCACGTCGTGGCCGCGCCGGGCCATCGCCTCCGCCATCCCGCTGCACACGGCGACCGGACCGCCGAAAGCAACGGCCGGAAGGTAGTACGGGATGGCATAGACGAGCCGCACGTGGCTGGGTGCTCCTTCGGAAGGGCCTGGTTTTGCCTGCATCCGATCGTCGAAGCAAGCACGGATTCCGGCACTTCCAGGCACGCTGACGCGGTCGGCAGCCCCCTTCGCGCTTCTCGCCCACATTGCTTTGGTGGTACGAAGCCGCAGCAATGACCCTGTGGTCGAGTCGAGCCGCCAGGTGCTGGGCCGTGGTCCGTGGCCTGCCCCCGCGCGTGATCCTCGCGATCGGTTTCGGCGTGTTCCTCGTCTACGCCTACCCCGGCTACATGAGCAGCGATTCGGTCGCTCAGCTGGTCGAGGCGCGCACCGGTCACTTCAGCGACTGGGTCTCGCCGACCATGACCGCGGTGTGGCGGCAGATCGAGCTCGTGCTGGCCGGACCGCTCGGCATGCTCGTGCTGCAGGGCGCGCTCGTCCTGGGCGGCCTGTACGTCTTGCTCGGCCGCGCGATGTCCGCGCGCGCGGCCGCGCTGGCGGCGTGCGCGGTGCTGCTGTTCCCGCCGGTCCTGGCCACGCTCGCCGTGATCTGGCCGCACGGCCAGATGGCGGGCTTTCTGGCCGCCGGCGCGGCGGCGATCGCGAGCTCCCGGCGCACGGTGCGGCTCGCCGGGCTCGGCCTGCTGCTGCTGGCGTACGCGATGCTCCCGACCGCCGCGTTCGCCGCGCTGCCGATCGTCGTGCTCGGGTTCGTGTGGCGGGAAGGCCAGGCCCGCTGGCTGCGCCACGCGATCGGGGTCGGCGTGTGGGCGGCGATCGTGCTCGGAGGGCTCGGCCTCGACGCCGCGCTCACCGACACCGCCACCCAGCGTCGGCAGGTCGCGCTCGCGGCGGTCGACATCGCCGGGGTGCTGCGCTTCGCCGGTCCGATCGGCGACGCCCGGCTGCGCGCTGAGCTCGCCGGCGTACCCCTGGCGAGGTCGGAGGACATCCAGGAGCCCGCGCGCGACTGGTACTTGCACCCCGAGCAGATCCTGTTCGGCCCGGATCGACTGTTCGATCCGCCGACCACCGCGGCGGCCCGCGACGCCCTCCTCGACGCCCGAGATGGGCTGGCGCGCGCGCACCCGGGCGCCTACTTCGCGCACCGCCGCCGCCAGTTCCGGCAGGTTCTCGGCCTCTCGCGCGACGTCCCGGCCTGGGCGGTCTACAACGCATTCGTCGCCAGCAAGGACCAGCAGGCAGCCGTGCAGCACGCCGTGCACCACGGGCGCGTGCAGGGGGCGCTTGCGAACGGCATGCACGGGCTCGAGCAGATGCTCCTGTTCCGGCCCTACGTGTACTTCTTGATATCGATCTGCCTGCTGCCACTCGCCGCGATCCGCAGGCAGCGCGACACCCTCACGATCCTCGCCAGCGGCATCCTGCACGAGCTCACGCTGCTGGTCATGGCCTCCGCCGCCGAGTACCGCAGCTCGCACTGGATGGTCCTGTGCACCGTGGTCGCAGTGGTGCTGCTCGTCGCCCGCGGACGCACCTCCTACTCCGGACACGGATCCGAGATCAGCCCGGTCGACGAGTAGCTGATCGAGCGCACGCGGTCGAAGTGCTCCAGCACCGCCCGGTCCATCTCGCCGGTGCGTGCGCCGAACGGGTACGCGAACGTGGTCGGCTGGAAGCCGTCGGCGCGCAGGACCTCGAGGCTGGGCACGACCTCCTCGTTCACATAAGCGGCGAGGCCGTACTCGGTGACGTAGGCGGGGCCGTTCTGGTGGCGGCGCGCGTGCGCCTCGATCGCGTGCCCGTCGTCCGCGAGCTGGTGCAGCAGGGCGCGCTGCTCGGACGACCAGAGGTCGTAGCGGGTCACGAAGAAGGTGACGCGCGCGCCGTGGCGCTGGAAGAGCGGGCGCGCCTCGGTCCAGGCCTCGATCGCCGCGTCGTCGAAGCTGATCGCGACGCCGCCGCGCGGTAGCGAGGCGCCGAGCTCGGGGTAGGTCACCCAGGTGAGCTCGAGCTCGGCGACCTTGGCCAGCACCGCCTCGAGCTTCTCCCACGACAGGGTGACGCCCGGGATGTGGGCGTAGAGCTCGATGACCTCGCCGCGGTCGCGCGCGCGCTCGAGCCCACGCGTGATGCTCGCCAGATCGTTGTCGAGCTTGCTGTCGAGGCCGGCGGCGCAGAAGACCTTGCGGCCGTCGCGGGTGGTGAAGATCTCGTCCACCTCGTCGAGGCTGCGGCGCGCGCAGCCCGGTGCGCCGAGTAGCGCACCGCACAGGAGCAGCGCGATCGCCCATGCTAGGGTGCGCTCGTGCCGCGGCGTCCCGGGTGGTTCAGCCTCGCCGCGAGCAGCGTGATCGTGCTGCTGGGCGCGCGCGCCGAGGCCGAGCCGTTCGATGTCCTCGCGCGCGACGTGGTGCTGCCGCGCGGAGGGATCGAGGCCAGCCTGACCTTCGAGGTCGATCTGTCGAACCGCCACATGGGCGAGCCGTGGACGCTGGCGCCCGACGTCTTCGCCGGCATCACCGACGAGCTGACCCTGGGCATCAGCCACAGCGCGCGCTCGCTCTCGCTGGTCGACTCGGGGTTCGGCTTGTCGGTGATGCCGGCGAAGACGTCGGGCGCCAGCGTCCACGGCTCGCCCATGT
>JBKJOI010000126.1:0-5102 GCA_046595695.1 Haliangiales bacterium
GAACCGAACGAACTCCGCCACTTACCTTCGTTTTCCCCAGGGACTGAAAATCCCCGTGTCGGCGGTTCAATTCCGTCCCTGGGCACCAAGAGGCCGCTTTCTCCGTCGGAGAAGGCGGCTTCGGTGCTTTCGGGAGACGAGAGCCCTCAGAGCGCGCTACGGTCGCTGGCCAGCTGCGGCCCGTGCCTCGACGGCGGCGAGGGCACCCACGAGCAGCCCCTCCGCGAGCACGAAGCCGGCTCCGAGCCAGCTTCCCGGGCCGGCAAGGAACGCGGCCAGTACCACGCAGACGCCCGTCCACGCGAAGTTGGCGACGATGAGCGCCCGCACGAGGCGGCGGGGCGCCTCCGTTTGCCGGGCCAGGGAGAACGAGAACGCTCCGTAGGCCAGGTTGACGAGCGCCGTGGTCACGAGCAACGCGCGTGGGACGCCGAACAGCGGCGCGAGCAGGCCGGAGAGGGCGAGCATCGCGACCCCGGCAACTCCACCGGCGGCGCAGTCGAACCACAGGAGGGGGCGGATCTGGAATCGTGCGGACGTTCGTTCCCGGCTGCTCGCCTCTACCATCTGGCTATCCTAGCTCGACCACGCGCGCATGCCGGGGTTCGGGCACTCGAGGCGCTCGAGCGCTCACGCCCGGATGGCGCTGGCGCTCTTCACGGTCGAAGTCGACCCAGACGAAGCTACCCTTGCGAGACGGTCACGGAACGCCGCCGCCGGGCGCTTCCGGTAGACCTTGATCCACTATATCGACCGTGGCCTCGGCGTCCTTGATGTTGGCACGGGCCCGCCCACGCAGCGCGCCGCTCGGATCGCGGATCTCGCAGTCGAAGTGGCTGCCCGGCTCGGATACCACCATGCGTGGGCCCTGGCACGCGGCCGTCACGTCGAGCTGGTTGTGCGCCTTCACCTGATCCACGAGCAGCTTCTCCACCTTGAGTAGCGAGACCAGCTTGGGCCCGACGAACTCGAACTGCACGTGGCCGTCGTCGGTGTCCTGGGTCACCGTGATCTGCTGGCTGAGCGCGCCCAGCATGGCCTGGCACTCGAAGACGTGGCCCTTCTTGAGCGGCGCGGAGTCCGGGCACGTCACCTTCTCGGGCCGCACGCCGGTGTTGGTCTCGACCATGCCGCTGATCGCGCCCGGTACCTTGTCCATGTTGAGCCCGGGCACCGATGGGCCTTCGCACTTCACGCTACAGGCGGATACGGCCGCAGTCGCCACCACCACCAGGCCCCAGCGCCACACGGACATGGACCGGATATACCACGGCCGATCATAGCCTACTCGCTCGCGCCGACGGGCCGGCTGGCGCGTGCTACCTGGTCAGCGACGCTCGGAAGCCTGCGCGCCGACGTCGGGCTCGGGCAACGCCTGCGCGAGCGTGCAGGCGATCCCGACCAACGCGCACGCGGCCCGCGAGGTCGCGCGCGCCAGGAACGGACCGCCCACGATCGTGACGCTCCGGATCGAGCGGCGTTTCGGCCATATGGCCCGCTCGGCCACGCTCGGCCCCGCGGGCGAGAAACCCGTGACCGCGCGGAGATCGACGACGATGTCTTGCGGCCCGGCGCCGGAGGACAGCTGCTCGGTGACGGCGCCGATGATGAATCGTGCGTCAGCGGCGGTGGCATAGCCCACGATTGTCAGCAGGAGCTGCGTGGGCGCAAACCGGGCCAGCGTCCAGGACGCGCGTCGGGTGTCGTCGGCGCGGACGAAGTCGCGCAGCACGTCGAGGAGGTGGACGCTCTGGAAGGGCTTGCGTACGTACACGTGGAAGCCAGCCTCGAGGCAATCGGCCAGGGCGGCGTTCGCGGAGAGCGCGATCGCCGGCGTCAGCCCGCCCTCGTCGGCGGCGAGGGCGCGGATGCGTCGGACTAGGGAGTAGCCATCACCGTTGGCCATGCGGACGTCCGACATGACGAGATCCGGGCGCTCGCGCAGGAACAGGCGCAGCCCCTCGTCGCCCGACACGGCGGTGATCACCACGGCGCCTTCGCCGGTCAGGAACAGACCGAGGACCTCGAGCGTGTCCGGATCGTCCTCGACGAGCAGGATGCGCACGCCGACCAGACCTGGTGCATCGCGGGGGCGCGCCATGAAGCACGAATTGTCTCATGGGCCTGCAGTTGCCGGTAGAAATGGCCCATCCCGGAAAACTTTCCGCTGTCCGACGGTCGCCGGGTGTCAGGCGGCCGCGGAGCGGCGCCGCGGATCTTACTTTCGGGGACGGTGTACAGGATCTTACTTTCGGCCCGAAAGTAAGATCCTGTACACCGTCCCCGAAAGTAAGACGTCCCCGAAAGTAAGACGGCTCAGCGCAGCTCGAAGCCGCTCACGCCGACGAAGCCCCAGGCCGCCGTACTGCTGTCGCTGACGACCAGCCGCACCGTCTCGCCGCGGTACTCGTGGAGCTGCCAGACCACCTGGGTCTCCATGGCGTTGCTGTTGCGACCCTGGCTGCGGCGCACCTGCTGGCCGTTGTGCCACAGCTCGATCGTGCCGTCTCCGCCGTGCAGGCGGAAGCGCAGCTCGCTGGTCGCGGCGTCCACGGTGAGGTCCTGGTAGATCGAGCCGACCGCGGCGTCGCCCTTGGCGATCGTGTAAGTCGTGAGGCGCGGCTGGCCATCCGAGCCGGTGAAGACGCGGAACGAGCCGCCGTCGCCGCTGGTCCACCAGCCGCTCACGTTGCCGGCGGCGAAGCTGCCGTTCGCCAGGCTCGCGCGCGGCAGGCCCGCGCCGCGCACCGGCGGCGTCCAGGCGACGCCCGGCGCCACCAGCACCGACTCCATGAGGTGCACCTGGTACGGGTTCCACGAAGACATCACGAAGACCACGCGCTCGGCGCCATCCTCGTCGGTGCGGAACCAGCGCGGCACGAAGTACGGGCCGTACTCGCCGCCCCACTCGTCGCGGCGCGCCGAGCTGCCGTACGGCTCGGCGAGGCCGTCGTCGTGGCCCATGAAGCTCTCGCTGGCGTGCATGAAGTGCTGGTAACCGCCGTCGGCCCAGGGGTCGAAGAGCACGACCTGGTCGGTCCACGGGCCGGTCGGCGTGGTCGCGGTGCGCAGCACGATGCCGCGCGGCTCGCCGCAGTTGTAGGCCATGAGGTAGAGCGGGCGCGCCGGGTGCTTGCGCACCGAGAGCTCGCCCACGCAGCGATCGGCGACCAGCTCCACGGCGGTGGGCTCGAGCGGCCCGAAGACCGGCTGGCCGCGGCGCGTGCCCCGGAAGTACTGCCACTGCGCGCGGTCGGCCAGGTTCCACAGCTCGACCCGCGCCAGGTACACGCCGCTCTGGCGGTAGTGACCGCTGCCGAACAGGTAGACCATGGGGCCCTCGACGACGCTGCTGATGTTGATGAAGCGGTCGCTGGCGACGTCGTGGTCGCGCACCATCGCGGCAGGATCGAAGCCACCTCCGTGCGCCAGCACCGAGCGGCTGTAGCGCTTGGCGCCGTCGTTCCAGCCCGAGCTGAAGAACACGTACTGGGTGTCGCCGACGGCGAGGCCCTCGACGGGCACCTCCATGCCGCGCAGGCTCACGCCCGCCACCACGAAGGCGCGGAACGCGCCGGTGAAGGCCTCGGCGGCCCACGCGAGCGTCGGCATCGCGAAGCGGCCCACGCCGGTCGCCTGCGTGTACGCGAAGGAGTCCTCGTCCTGGCGCACGCCCGGGACCACCGTCCACGAGTCGCCGAACAGGAAGGCGAGCCCGCGCGGCGTCTCGTAGCTCACGCCCAGATCGGTGCCGACCATGCCCAGCGGCCGCAGCGGGTTGGGCGCGCTGCCGGTCATCCGGCCCAGGTGCTCGGTGTGCGCCTTGACGAGCGGCGAGGCTCCGCCGACGCGCGGCGAGCCGTCGACCGGGCCGTGGCCGGGTGCGTACTGCGTGTACGCCCACCAGTATGTGAGCTGGCTGCCGTCCCAGCGCGCGTCGCTGCGCACGAGCAGGTTCGTGCCGAGCTGGAAGACGAGCGCGTCGTCGCGCGTGGCCGCGCCCGGCTCGTCGACGTCGCCGCGCAGGTGGCCCCAGGCGATCAGGCTGCTGGGCGACTGGTCGAGCTGGCCGGCGGGCACGCCGATCCCGGGCAGGTAGCCGCCCTCGGAGGCGAGCCGGTAGAAGCGGGTCGCGCCGGTGACGCGGTTGCGCAGCACGACGTCGTCGCTGGCGTCGTCGTCGATGCGCGCGACCGTGACCTGGTCATCGCTGCCCACGACGTACGCGTGCGAGGTGAAGCCCCACCAGAAGGTGTCGTGCGTGCCGTCGTTCACCGAGGTGTACGAGAGCACCTGGCGCCAACCGTTCACGAGCATGAGGTCGTCGCGGCCGTCGCCGTTGAAGTCGCCCGCGCGCAGCGACAGGCCGGCGGTCGCGACACCCAGGTTGCCGGCGTGGAACGTCGTCGAGGCGGCGAAGAAGTGGTCGCCCTTCAGGCTGTACAGGCGGTACGCGCCGCCGCCGCGCGGGTAGACCAGGACGTCGTCGCGACCGTCGCCATCGAAGTCGGCGACCACCGCGTCCTCGTTCGCGCCGATGAAGTTGCCCTGGGTGAACCACCACCACAGCGCGTCCCTGCCGGTGCTGATGCCGAAGCACGCGAGCAGCCCGTCGTCGGTGATGGCGCAGGTCTGATCGTAGCCGTCGCCGTGGAAGTCGCCGGTGAGCACGCGCTGCACCGGGCGCTGGAGGAACAGCTGCAGGATCCCGGTCTGCTCGTAGCTGGTGCTGCTGACGGCGATCCGGTTGCGGTCGAACTGCAGCAGGTCGGATCGCTCGTCCCCGTCGACGTCGGCGAGCAGCAGGTTCTGCGGCAGGCCGAGCTGGGTGTTGCTGCCGCGCGTGCGCTTGCCGGTGCGCGCCAGGTTGCGCGGGCTGCGCGCCGGGACGGTGCCGGCGCAGACCTCGAGGCCGTCGGGGCAGCGGACGGCGTCGTCTGGCGCGCGCGCGTCGACGCCGCAGCCGAGCAGGCCCACGAGGGCGAACGCGATCGAGCAGAAGGATGTGCGCACGACGCCGCTACCGAGCAACAAGCGCGCCAGCGGCTATCTGTGCGGGATGACTCGCGGGCGTCGCGGGTGTCCCGGCGCCCGGGCCGGGT
>JBKJOI010000146.1:0-3664 GCA_046595695.1 Haliangiales bacterium
TGGCCATGGCCGTCAGCTTGCCACGACCGCGCGGCTCACGGCTTCTCACTGCCGTCGCCCGCGCGCGCACCCTCGTGGCGCGGGCCCATGACCGCGTCCGAGGCCTTCAGCGCGGTCGCGGCGAGCCGGTCGCCGATGCGCCGTAAGACCGTTCGGTCGCGCGCGCTCTCCACCGTGACCGCCTCGCTCACCGCCAGATCGCGCTCGAACTGGGCCGCGAGCTCGGCCACGTAGGCGCGGTCGTAGACGAGCAGGTTCACCTCGTTCACGACCCCCGAGCTGGTCGGGTTGGCATTGTAGGTGCCGACGCTGCACCAGTCGTCGTCGACGACCGCGTACTTGCAGTGCATCACCGTGGGCGCGTACTCGTGGATGCGCAGGCCGTTGGCCAGCCACTCCTCGTAGTCGGCGCGTGCGGCCCGCTTCATGATGGGCAGATCGGTCTCGCCGACGGTGATGACGCGGACGTCGACGCCTCGGCTGGCGGCGGCGTAGAGCGCGTGCTTCATGACCTGCGACGGATAGAAGTACGCGTGCGCCAGCCACACCCTGCGCTCGGCCCTGGCGATGGCCTCGCAGTGCAGCGGCACGATGACATCGTGCTCATCGGGCGTATCCGAGACGAGCCGGACGTCGGGGTAGCGGTCCCCGGTGTCGAAGTCCTTGGGCGCCACGTCACCAAGCGCTTCCCGCCAGCGCTGTTCGAACAGCGCCGCGAAGTCCTCGACCAGCAGGCCCTCGGCGCGGCAACAGACGTCGTGCCAGCCCTTGCCGCCCTCCTCCGCGGGCAGCCATTGATCGCCCCACGCCGCACCGCCGGTGTAGGCGGCATTGTCGACGACCATGACCCGACCATGATCGCGCGTCACGAAGCGGCCCTTGCCGACCAGCGTGAAGCCGATGTCGCGGTATGGGCGCACGTCGACGCCCTGCTCGCGCAGGTTCTCGAAGAAAGAGGCCGCAGTCGTCTGCGAGCCGAGCGGGTCGTAGAGCAGCCGGGTGCGCACGCCGCGCGCGGCGGCGTTCGCGAGCGCGATGCCCAGCAGATGCCCGAGCACATCGTCGTTGACGATGAAGCACTCGACATCGACGCGCTGTGTGGCTCGCTCCACGTCGCCGAAGAACGTATCGAGGAGAACGCGCATATCGGGCAAGAGCCGCAGCCGATGGTTGCGCGTGATGATCGTAGGGGTCGCCGGAACGCGTGGCTCCCCGCCCAGGGCAACGACTTCTCGCATGGCTCACGGAAGAGGCATGATCCGCGCCAAGCAGACAAGATGGCCGGAGGTCGCGCGCCCGCTCGACACGGTGCGGCATGGAATGACGCTCGAGCCGTTCGGCCCGTGCGCCCGCGTCTCAGTGTGCGAGGGCGCCACACCTTCGCGTGAATCGCCTGGCTCAACGTGTTCCGAGGCGAGGTGCTCCGCACCGCTATGCCTCGCTGCGGCTCGCCTCGCCCAGCCACTTGGTCATCTCGCCCTCGACCGCCGCCACCGCCTTCTTCGTGAACGGTCGCAGCAGGATCGGCACCTTGGCGTTCATCACGATCTTTCCCGGCACGAGCGCCAGGCTCCCGTGGATGGTCACGCCCTTGGCAGTGAAGCTGAGCTCGGCGCGCTCGTCGTCCAGCCACTTGAGCCGCGGCTTGTAGCTCGCATAACGATTCTTGTAGTGCTCGAAGGCGCGGTCGACAGCGGCGCGCGCGCCTTCTTGATCGTGTTTGTGGGAGACGGCCAAGTGCATCGCTCGCAAACCTACCACCCCGCCTCGTGCGTTGGCAGATATCATGCCCCGCGTGAGCCGCCTCCTTGACCGTCGCCGACTGGCCCTATTGCTCCTGATTTCACTGAGTTGCCAGACCAAGCAGGCCCGGGTCGAAGGCCCGGGTGGCCCCGGCTCCGGGCTCGGCAAGGGCGACGCGGCCGGCCTGTTCTCGTCGTCGGGCACCGAGGAGAAGGGCCTGATCTTTCGTCTGTCCGAGGGTCGCCCCGACGCGGTCGAGTACGAGCCCCAGAAGCCGACGCGCGGCACGGCGCTCACACCCGACGAGACCGCCGCTGTGCTGGGGCGCCTGCCCGCCCTCGCCGTCCAGCCCGATGACGAGCAGGCGTTCGCGCTGCGCGATCGCTCGCTGCCGCCGCCCAAGACCGGCAAGAAGATCGCCGGCGACTTCCCGCCCCGCACGGCGCCCGACGCCGCACCCCGCCCCGAGAAGGCCGGCCCGCTCGAGGTCGTGCGCGCGCAGCCCCAGGGCGACGTGCCGCTCGCGCCGATGGTCACCCTCACGTTCTCGCAGCCGATGGTCGCGGTCACCTCGCTCGATGAGCTGGCCAAGATCCCGGTGCCGGTGCGCATCACCCCCGAGCCGCCCGGCAAGTGGCGCTGGGTCGGCACCAGCACCGTCATGTTCGAGTCGGGCGAACGCTTCCCCATGGCGACCACGTTCAGCGTCGACGTGCCCGCGGGCACCAGGTCGGCGACGGGCGGCAAGCTGGCCAGGCCGTACAAGTTCAGCTTCCAGACGCCCGCGCCGACGCTGACCGGCTACTCGCCCAGCTACGGCCCCATCGATCTGCAGCCGGTCATTTTCGTGTCGTTCGACCAGAAGGTCGATCCCGCCGCGGTGCTCGAGACCATCAAGATCACCGCCGGCAGCGCCACCGTCTCGGCGCGCATCGCCACGCCCGCCGAGCTCGCCGCCGACAAGCTCGCCAGCGAGTTCGCCAAGGCCGCGCAGCCCGGCCGCTGGCTGGCGCTCGCGCTCGACGCGCCGCTGCCGCGCGCCGCCAGCGTGCACGTGAGCGTCGGTCCGGGCACGCCCTCCGCCGAGGGCCCGCGTACGACCTCCGCCGCGCAGGGCTTCGACTTCTTCACCTACGCGCCGCTCGCCGTCGAGGAGACCCAGTGCGGCTGGGACGGCTGCCGGCCGCTCGACCCGTTCGGCATCCGCTGGAACAACCCGCTCGACGAGAAGCTGCGTCCGCCCGAGCTGGTCAAGGTCGAGCCCGCGCTCGAGAACCTCAAGATCCACGCCTCGGGCACCTGGGTGCAGATCACCGGCAAGAGCAAGGCGCACACCAAGTACAAGGTGACCTTCGCCGCCGCGCTCACCGACACCTTCGGCCAGACGCTGGGCAAGCCGGTCACGCTGATCTTCGACGTCGGCGCCGCGCGCCCCGCGTTCTTCTCGCCGGGCGGCGAGTTCCAGGTGCTCGACCCCGCCGGCGGCGGCAAGTTCTCGGTGTTCACCACCAACCACAAGAAGCTGAAGGTGCGCGTGCACAAGGTCGCACCCGAGGACTGGGCCGCCTACGCGCGCTACATGCGCGGCTGGAACGAGAACCGCAAGCGCGGTCCGCTGCCGGGCAAGGCGGTCATCGACGAGACCATCGACGTCGCCGGGCCCGCCGACGATCTGGTCGAGACCCGCATCGATCTGGCGCGCGCGCTGAGCGGCGGCAAGGGCCTGGTCATCGTGAGCGTCGAGCCGACCGTGCAGCCCAAGAACCGCTGGGAGTGGCAGAGCGCGCAGGCGTGGGTGCAGGCCACCGACCTCGGCCTGTCGGCGTTCGTGGACGCGACCGACCTGCGCGCGTGGACCACCTCGCTCGCCGACGGCCGCGCGCTCGAGGGCGTCGAGCTGACCGTGCTGCCCGCGGGCACC
>JBKJOI010000205.1:0-9110 GCA_046595695.1 Haliangiales bacterium
ATCACCTTCGCGTCGATGGCGCTGTCGACGTTCATCTTCGACACGATCGACGTCGGCACCCGGCTGGGTCGCTACATCTTGCAGGAGCTGTTCCGGCTCGAGTCGCGCGCCGCCACCGCGGCGGCCACGGCGATCACCTGCGCCATGCCGCTCGTGCTGCTGGTCGCCGCCGGCCCCGGCTCGTACCGCAAGTTCTGGACGCTGTTCGGCACCAGCAACCAGCTGCTCGCCGGGCTGTCGCTGCTGGGCATCTCGGTGTGGCTCAAGCGCACCGGCCGGCGCGTCTGGTTCGCCGCGGCGCCCATGGCCTTCGTCATGAGCGTCACGGTGGTCTCGCTGATCCTGCAGATCAAGACCGCGTTCCTGCGCCCGGGCGGTCTGGCGCTGGACGTGGCGTTCGCGAACGGCGTGGTCTGCGTGCTGCTGCTCGGCCTCGCCATGCTGCTCAGCGTCGAGGCGGCGCGCGCCTGGAACCGTCCCCACCCGCTCGGCGAGCTCGGCAGCCAGCTTCCGCCCACGGCCGAGGCGCGCTAAGGTTCGCGCCATGTCACCTCGGACGTTCCAGCTGCTCCTCGCGTTTCACGTCTTCGGCGTCGTCCTGTGGATCAGCGGGCTCGTCACGCTCACCTTCCTGCTCACCGCGGTGAAGAACGAGACCGACGCGGGCGCGCGCGCGCGGCTCGCGCAGTTCGCCCGCAAGGTCGCCCGGCTCCCCGACATCGGCGTGACCATCGCGATGGCCTTCGGGATCTACTCCCTGATCAAGCTCGAGCTCTACAAGCAGCCGTACATGCACATCAAGCTGACGCTGGTGCTCTTCCTGCTCGGCCTCCACGGCCTGCTACAGGCCAAGACCAAGCGGATCGCGCAGGGCGCCGAGCCCTCGCTGCCCGGCTTCGTGCGCCCGGCACTCGTGGTGCTGGCGCTCGGCATCATCGTGATCGTGTTCCTCAAAGTCCCGCTGCGCTCGTAGCATGCACCAGCAAGGTGTGCTCCCCTTCGATCGTCCGGGCGAGCACCCCGTCGATCGTCCCGCCGATCGGCTCGTCTGTGCCGACGCCCTCGAGGTCCTGCGCGCCCTGCCCGACGCGCACGTCGATCTGATCTACATCGACCCGCCGTTCGCGACCGGGCGGCTCATGCGCGGCGCGAGCGGCAGCTACGACGACCGGACGCCCGGCGGGCTCGCGCCGTACCTGGCCTGGCTCCAGCCTATCCTGGTCGAGATCCACCGCGTCCTGGCCGCGCGCGGCTCGCTGTTCGTGCACCTCGACTCGCGCGCCGTGCACCACGCGCGCGTGCTCCTCGACGAGATCTTCGGGGCCGCGCGGCTGGTGAACGAGATCGTCTGGTGCTACTCGGTGGGCGGGCGCTCGGCGCGCGCCTTCGGCCGCAAGCACGACACCATTCTCTGGTTCGCCCGCGACGCCGACCACCGCTTCTTCCCCGACGCGGTGCGCGTGCCGCGCCGGGCCGGCTCGCACATGAAGATCGAGCGCGACGACGACGGCCGCGCCGTGCAGGTGAAGCGCGACCGCAAGACCGGCCGCCTCTACCGCTACCCGGTCCACGAGGGCAAGGTCCCCGAGG
This sequence comes from Haliangiales bacterium, assembly GCA_046595695.1. Taxonomy (GTDB): domain Bacteria; phylum Myxococcota_A; class Polyangia; order Haliangiales; family SHYZ01; genus JBKJOI01. The sequence continues at coordinate 1,591 of JBKJOI010000205.1, forward strand.
ACTGGTGGACCGACATCGAGACGCTCAACCGCAGCGACCGCGAGCGCACCGGCTGGCCGACCCAGAAGCCCGAGGCGCTGCTCGAGCGGCTGATCGCCGCCGCCAGCGAGCCGGGCGGGCGCGTCGCCGACTTCTTCTCCGGCTCGGGCACCACCGCCGCCGTCGCTCACCGGCTGGGCCGGCGCTTCCTGGCCGTGGACGCCTCGCCCGAGGCCTGCGAGGTGACCCGCAAGCGGCTCGCCGCCGTCGGCTGCGAGCTCGTGATCGAATAGCACCGGACCGGCGGTCACATCCCGGCGCCGCCGGGTGGAGGCGGCGGGTTCAGCGCCTCCCACGGCGACGTGACGCCCAGGTACTCGAGCGGGTCGAAGCCCGCCTCCTCCATGACCGCGATCTGCTCGGGGGTCAGGATCTGGCGCATCCGCAGGTCGAGCGCGTCGACCGTGCTGACGGTCGAGCCCACGAAGGCGAGCACGCCCCGGCTGTTGCGGACGTAGGGGGTGAGGTCGCCGCTGGCGATGGCGGCGTTGGCCAGGCCGAGCACCTCGGTGCTGGCGTCCTGGAAGGCGGCGTCGAGCCGACCCTTCTGCTCGTCGTTCACACCCGCCGCCTCCTCGAACTGGCGCCGGCGCTCGCTGATGCGGTCGCGCGGGACCGAGAGGACGGTCGACACCAGCGGCGCCACGCGCGCCCGGTACTCCTCGTCGGTCTCGCCCGGCTTGCGACCGAGCAGGTCGCGCAGGCGCTGCTGCCGGGAGGCGCGCCGGGAATCCCAGTCGGCCGGCGGGGCCTCGGCGCCCGTCTCCTCCGGGGTCCGACCTGACAGCGCCTTGCCCAGGCTGCCGATGAGCGCCATGGGGTTGCCGCCGCCGCGGCCGGCGCGCCGGGCACCGCCCGACCCGGCCGACGAGCCGTCGGAACCTTCGTCGGCGGCGGCCGCCGATTCGGCCACGACCACCCGCTCGCGGGCCGAGCGCAGCTGCTGACGGAGCCGGACGTTGTCCCAACCGAGCAGGCCGACCGCGATGGCCGCCCCACCGAATCCCGCCAGCAGCAGCCATCGCTTCATGGTCATCCGTTTCCGCTCCTTGTATGGACACTTATGGATGTCCGCCGGGCGCACCCGGGTGAGTCTAGGCCTTCAGCAACTTCTCCAGCTCGGCCACCACCGCATCGCCGACCTTGGACATCGGGGCGCCGAGCTCCTCGCCCACGAGGTCAGAGGTCAGCGGCTCGCCGCGCGCGAGCAGGTTGCACACCGCGGTCTCGACCTTGTCCGATGCCGCCACCAGCCTGGGGTTCCCCTTGCCGTGGCCAACCCAGCGGATGGCCTCCCTCACGGCGAGAATCATGGCCATCGGGTTGAGCTTGTCCTGACCCGCGAACCTGGGTGCCGTGCCGTGGATGGGCTCGAACATGGCGTGGTGCTCGCCGATGTTGCAGCCGGCCGCCATGCCCATCCCGCCCTGCAGCGTGCTCGCCAGATCGGTCACGATGTCGCCGAACATGTTCGTCGTCACGCAGACGTCGTAGTGCTCGGGCTGGATGATGAGCCACTGGGTGAACGCGTCGACGATCGCGAAGTCCTTCTCGATGTCCGGGTACTCCTTGCCAACTTCCCGGAATATCTCGCCAAAGAGCTGACAGCCGCGCAGCACGTTGTCCTTGAGGATGCAGGTGACGCGCTTCTTGCCGTCCTTGGGCGCGCCCTGACCGCGCTGGCGCGACAGCTCGAAGGCGAAGCGGATCACCCGCTCGGAGGCGGCGCGCGTGATCACCCGGACGTCGGTGGCGACCTGGCTCTTGCCGCCGGTCGCCAGGATGCCGCCGTGCCCCGAGTAGAGCCCCTCGGTGTTCTCGCGGATGATGACCATGTCGACCTGGCCGGGCTCCCACACCTGCTTGTGCTTGCCGCTGATCATGTGCCGGACGCCGGGGTAGAGCTTCACCGGCCTGACGTTGGCGTAGAGGTCGAGCTTGAGGCGGTTGCCGATCACGGGCGACCACCCGGCCATGCGGCCATCGCTCATGGTGATGGGCGCGCCGTTCGGCCCCGGCCAGCCGACCGCACCGAGGAGGATCACGTCGGCGGCCTGGCAGCGCGCCTCGGATCCTTCGGGCCAGTCACGCTGCCCGTTCTTGAGGAAGTACTGCCCGCCTGACTCGATCTCCTCGACGACGAACTCGGTGCCGGTTGCCGCGCCCACGGCGCGTAGCACGCGCAAGCCTTGCACCATCACTTCGGGACCGATTCCCTCACCCGGCAGCGCGACGACCTGGATCTTCATTTCGGCTTCTCCGCAAACCCTCGCGAAGAGGGGATGATCATGTAAGTGTATGACACTGCTGAGGTCTTAAGCCTTGCCCCTACCCGGGACCATGCCCCAGACTCGTTCAACCATGCTCGCTAAACTGTTTATCCAGTACGTCCTCGCCGCCGTCCTGGGCGTAGGCGTCGACGAAGGCTACGCGACCGTGTTCGGAACTCCGGGCGATGTCCACGCGGGTGGCAACCTCGCCTGCCAGACCCACAGGCCGGTGCCGCAGAACGAGCCGCTGTGCGCGCACCGCTGGCTGCCCTGCGGGACCGAGGTCGTGGTCGTCAACCTCGAGCGCGACTCGGTCACCTCGTGCACGATCGCCGACCGCGGTCCGTTCGGCGTCGACCGCCAGTCGGGTCGCTGGCGCGGCCAGATCGATCTCACTCCCAAGGTGGCGCGGGCTGCGAACCTGGACGGCCGTGACATGGTGCGCCTCATCTACAAGCTGCCGGAGCCGGGCCACAAGACCTACGCGAACACCCGGTTCCTGGTTCCGAAGGTGCGCAAGAACGGCCCCGCCTGGTAGCTCGTTCTCTCCTCGTGCGTTCCTGCCTGCTCCCCGTCTAACTTCTAGAAATCAAAAGATTCTTCGGTCTTGGTCCCGGCGGCGCCCGCGTCGGAGCCGGCCGCGGGCGGCGCGTCCTTCGGGTCCTTCGGCTTGTCGCCGTCTTTCGGCTTGTCGCCGTCCTTCGGCTTGTCGTCGCCGCCGCCGAGCCCGTACGGATCGTCGTCCGGGTTCTCCGCGGCCGCGCCGCCGTCGCCGCCCACGCCCGCATCCACGTTGGCCTCGTTCATGGCCGCGTTGGTGAGCGCGCCCAGGTCGGTGCCACCGCCGGGCAGCTCGCCCTCTTCACCGGCGACCGCCGCCTTCTTGCCGTCCCAGGGGAACGACTCGTACGCCGGCTGGCCGTGCTTCCAGTTGTAGGCCGCCTTGCTGATGGTCGGCACGTACATAATCACGACCAGCGCGGCGACCGTGATGCCGAGCGTGGGCATGACCGCCCGGACCACCTGGCCGAACGGCTTCTTGAACACAGCCGACGACACGAACAGGTTCGTGGCCACCGGCGGCATGAGGTACCCGATCTCCATGTTGACCACGAAGACGACGCCGAAGTGCAGCGGGTCGATGCCGTAGAGCTCCCAGGCGACCGGCGCCAGCATGGGCGCGAAGATCAGCGTGCAGCTGATCGAGTCCATGAGCGCGCCGATCACGATGAGTACGACGTTCACCAGCAGCAGGAAGCCCACCGGCCCCAGGTGCATCGCCTGGATCCAGCCCATGAGCTTGTCGGCCACCTGGATGAGCGCCAGGAAGTCGTTCAGCGCCAGCGACAGCAGGATGATGAGGATGAGCGAGCCCATGAGGGTCGCCGAGTCGACCAGGGTGGTGTGCAGCTTCTTCCAGTCGAGCTCGCGGTAGACCACCATGGTGACGAACAGCGCGTACACGGTCGCGACCGCGCCGGCCTCGGACGGGGTGTAGAAACCGCCGTAGATCCCACCCAGCACGACCACCGGCAAGAGCAGCGCCCAGACCGCGTCGAAGGTGGCGTGGCGGAGCGCCGCGAAGTCGAACTTCTCGCGTGATCCCGGGATCTTGAGACCGACCCAGACGGCGTAGACGGCGAGCAGCCCGACGATGAAGAAGGCTGGCAGCAGGCCCGCGAGGAAGAGATCCTGCGGGTTCACCTTGGCCGAGGTGCTGCTGATCGAGATCGCGTAGATGAGCATCGCGATCGACGGCGGCACCAGGCAGCCGAGCGAGCCGGCGGTGGTCACCAGGCCGAGCGAGAAGTTCTCCGGGTAGCGCGCCGAGACCATCGGCGGCAGCATGATCGAGCCGACCGCGATGAGCGTGACGACCGACGAGCCCGAGATGGCGGCGAAGAACAGGCACGAGAGCACCGCCGCGACCGCCATGCCGCCGGGCAGCCAGCCGAAGGCGGCGCGCATGACCTTGACCAGCCGCTCCGCCATACCGCCCGCGGTCATGATCGCGCCCGAGGCCATGAACAGCGGGATCGCCAGGAATTCCTGCTTGTTGAGCAGGCCTTCCATGTTCTGGACGACCGGCACGAGCTGCTGCATGGCGCTCTGGTCGCCGGTGAACAGCACGAAGCAGAGCGCCGTGGTCGCGCCGATGATGGTGAACAGCGGCGCGCCGATCAGTACCAGCGTCAGGATGATGATGAGGAAGAGCAGCATCAGCGCGCGTCCTCGGCGCCATCAGCGCCCGGCATGCCGCCCAAGCCGGGCAGGAGCTCGCCGCCCCCGCCCTCCTCGGGATGGGTGATCGCGCGCACCGCCTGGCCGAGCAGCCGGGCGGTCATGACGATCATCGTGTACGTGATGACCACGAGCGCCGCCCAGCGGGGCACGTGCAGGCTCTCGTCGATCACGTCGGTCAGCGCGTTGAGCGTCCAGGCGTTGTAGTGCGCGACCAGGGAGATCCACGACAGCCAGAGCAGGAAGACGCACAGGCCGGCGGCGCAGGTGAGCGCCAGCGCCTTGATGTACGGGGCTATCTTCTTGGGCCAGATCTTCTCGGCCATCTCGACGGTCAGGTGGCGGCGCTCGTAGGTCGCCAGCGACGAGCCCAGGAAGCCCACCCACAGCGTGCAGACGAGGCTGACCTTGGGCGCCCAGATGAGGCCGTTGGGCCAGTACCAGAGCACGAACTGGACGCCGCCCCAGAGCAGCGCGGCGCCCACCGCTGCGACGCCGAGCGCCTGCGGCCGGCTGAACGGACGACGGACCTTCATGGTGCGGGCGACGCCGTGGGCGAGCAGGAACATGAGGACCACGTTCAGCCCGGCCGAGAACGGGCCGTTCCACCACTTCAGATCCGCGCCGTCCACCGTGCCGCCGAGGCTCCTGAAGATGCCCACGGCCACGATGGGCAGCCGGCCCTCGGCGCGCTCGAAGATGTGGTGCACCACGCTGACGAACATCACCAGCGCCATGACCAGGAAGAGCACCCCCGCGAGCACGCGCTCGCCGCGGTAGATGGAGTGATCGATCTTTCCCAGCAGACCCTTCGGCGGTGAGGCGCTCACGTAGCGGCAATCTACCTTGCGCAGCGGGGGGGATGAAAGAGGCTTGCGGTCCGTGGTTGCGGTTACTTCCGCATGGCCGGGACGTTTTGCGTTGTTCTGGTGGGCGGGGCTACTTCGGATACTACTTACGCATCTTGGCCAGGTAGGCCTCGACGTCGTCGAGCATCTTCGCGGCGCGCTTGCCCATGGTCTTGCGGAAGGTCGCGCGACCCGGCGCGACCGCCTTCTCGAAGCCGTCGCGCTCGCCGGTGGTCAGCTGGTAGACCTGCACGCCGGCGTCGGTCAGCACCTTGACCAGCTTCTTGTTGAGGCCGCGCACCGCGATGCGTCCCTTGGCCATGATGCCGCGACCCTCGTCGAGGAGGATCTTCTGCAGGTCGGGGGGCAGCGCCTGGAACCAGTCCTTGTTGAAGACGATGAGCGCCGGCTGGTAGATGTGGCTCGAGAGCGTCACGTACTTGATCGTGGTGTGCCAGCTGGCCGCCAGCATGTAGAGCAGCGCCTGGTCGAAGCCGTCGACGGTGCCGTTCTGCAGCGCGGTCAGCACCTCGGTGGTCGGCACCGGCACCGGCGAGCCGCCCAGGTTCTTGTACATGTCGAGGTGCACCTGGTTCTCCTGCGAGCGCATCTTCTTGCCCTTCAGGTCGGCGGGCGTCTTGACGAACTTGTCCTTGGTGCCGAAGTGGCGGAAGCCGTTCTCCGACCAGAAGCCGAGCACCAGGCCGTACTCGAGGAAGATCGGCTCGAGCGCGGGCGTCAGCACGTTGTCGATGACGTCGTCCGCTTCCTTGAAGGTGCGGAACAGATAGGGGATCTCGACCACGTTGATCTCGGGCACCTGCGACGCCATGGCGCCGGTCGAGGCGCCCACGGCCTGGATCTGGCCGCGCTTGCACTTGAGGACGGTCTCGTTCTCGTCACCGAGCGTGCCGCCCAGGTAGATCTTCACCTTGATGCGCCCGCCGCTCTTGGCTTCGACGGCCTTCTTGTACTCCTTGAGCAGCGCGTCCCAGGGCGTGTTTGGTGGCGCCACGGTGGCGATCTTCATGACGATGGGCTCTGCCGCCTGTGCCGACCGCGAACCACCGGCGATCGTGAAGAAAGCGGCCAGCACGGCCAGAACCAGCGAGAGCGAAGCGAACCTACGAGCGAACATTCAAGAGCCTCCTTGCGGCAGAGTCCCGGCGTAGTCGAAGCCATGTATTCCGTGGAACGGCGCGAGCTTATACCGACGGGCCGCGCGGGCTGAAACATTCGACGGCGAGTGGCAGCACGAATTCACCCACGAAACTCCTGTCACCTCGGAGCTTTACAACCGCCGAGTCTCGCGGGCACACTGTAGTAGGGGGTCGCGACGCGACCCACGTGCCTATGCCGACGGGGAAGCCGACCAAGGTCTCAGCGGAGTTGCTCACGGACGTAGGCATGGTCCGCGAGCACAACGAGGACAACGCCTTCTGCGACCCCGAAGGGATGTTCTTCGTGGTCGCCGACGGGATGGGCGGTCACGCGGCCGGTGAGGTCGCGAGCGCCATGGCCGTCGAGGAGGTATCCAAGGCGCTCGCGCTCGCCCGCGAACAGGTGAGATCGTTCGCCGCCAAGCCCAGCGAGGAGGGCCGCAGCGCCCTCGTCACGCTGCTCGAGGACTCGGTGCGCAAGGCGCACCAGGCGGTCTTCGAGCGCGGCGGGCGCGAGACCGACAAGAAGGGCATGGGCACCACGCTCGACGTCCTGCTCATCGCGGGCGGGGAGGCCTTCGTGGCCCACGTCGGCGACTCGCGCACGTACCTCTTGCGCGGCGGTGCCGCGGCCCAGGTCACCACCGACCACACGGTCGCCGAGGTGCTGGTGATCGAGGGCAAGCTGTCGCCCGAAGAGGCGCGCCAGTCGCCGCTGCGGACCATCCTGGTAAACGCCATCGGCGTCTCGCCCGACGTGGGCGTGGAGCTCGCGCACCTGAAGCTGCGGCGCGGCGACCTGCTCCTGCTCTGCTCCGACGGCATGCACGACTACTATCCGGCGGAGACCGAGATCGCCGAGATGCTGACCCAGGAGAAGGGCAAGACCGGGCTCTTCCGCCTGGTCGAGCTGGCCAAGGATCGCGGCGGCCACGACAACATCACCGGCGTGCTCGTCGACG